>NZ_JAUJTZ010000020.1:0-81135 GCF_030433455.1 Yersinia sp. 22-579
TATGTGTGAAATACAAAAAACGATAGAAATAGTTTTTTGCGTGGAGTTTGGCGTGGATTTTTGTGCGTAAAAAGCCAAATAAAAGAGAAGGCTGCCCTGACGGGTGGCCTTTTTTGTTTTACGGCTGTGATGGATTGTTTTGGAGCCAGCTACAAATGAAATCTGCAATTTGTTCAGGTTGATTAATATCTAATTGCTTTACAGTGATATCTATCGGTTCATCACTTGCCAAAGCAATAACATATTCATCAATCAAATCTGTGTAAGGCTTTCCTACCGCTTCTCGATAGAGGGCAATTTTATTGATTGGCTCATGTTTAAAACCTTCAACCAATATTAGATCGATAGTTGCAGCATCCAACCTGTTGGCAAGATAGTGTAGATCCAATGGTTTTTGTTCTGGTGTTTCTGTCATTAATGCCCAACGGCAATCACTAGCAACCAGGGTTTGATGTGCACCGGCCTTACGCAGCTCATAACTATCCTTACCTGGCGTATCAATTTCCATATTGTGATGTGTATGTTTAATCAGACCTACCCGGATTTGCCGCTGTTGTAATAAAGGAATTAGGCTTTTGAGTAATGTTGTTTTACCTGTACCACTGTATGCAGCAATCCCTAACAGTGGTGGTGTTTTGCGGCTCATAATTCTCCTCTTTTACTCTGTTCCCATAAGTCACAGTCTGCGGGAGTATTTAGGTTGCTGAATTGATCTCTTTTCCCACGGAATATTATGGGTTGAGCATTAACTCTATCCATAAATATCATTAGCTTGCGGTCACCTTTTGCCAAATATTCCGCAAGCAGTGATTTAAGGCCAACATGCATTAGCGCTAATGTTGGGTGTGCTCGCTCGCCATCGTGAACATAAGCCGCCAGTGCTTGCTGCTTTCCTTGCCAAAGTTGAGACACTAAATTGCTTGGAAGCGTTGGAACGTCGCAAGGGGCAAACACAACCCATTCAGTATCTGAATAGCTCAACCCTGCATGCATACCCGCCAATGGCCCGACAAAGCCGGTAATGATATCGCTAACGACGGGTATTCCACTAGCTTGATACAACTCTTGATTACGATTAGCATTAATAAGGAGATCGTTAACCTGAGGTTTTAATCTATCTATGACATATTGAAACAATGGTTTATCGCGAAGAAGAGTCAGTCCTTTATCATTGCCTCCCATTCGGGAAGAACGGCCTCCTGCAAGAATAACGCCTGTAATATTGGGCTGCATTTCTATCACTCCGTTGCATTCAATTCACAGACGAATTGTATCTTTAAATAGCAGGATTGGTCAGGATTTACTTTTATTGACAATAGGCTCTCTTTCCCTGTGTGAATATCCCTGCTACTTTGTCAGCATATTTTTAAATAGGATAAATTTGCTATGAAATGCCATCGTGTTAATGAACTGATAGAGCTTTTACATCCAGCCTGGCAACAAGAACCCGATTTAAATTTGGTGCAGTTTTTAAAAAAGTTGTCAGATGAAGCTGGTTTTGAAGGTGAATTATCAGATCTCACGGACGATATTCTTATTTATCATCTGAAAATGCGCGGTTCAGCATCGACAGAAGTGATTCCTGGTCTGAAAAAAGATTACGAAGAAGACTTTAAAACCGCCATATTGCGTGCCCGTGGCATCATTAAAGATTAGTCATACTCCTTGTCTGCGTAGATAGGGCTTTGATGATACTATTTCTTATTCTCAGCGAGCCGCTGTCACTTACATAGACTGAATGTTGTTATGAACAGCTCTGCTTTTAATTTTCAGACATTGTCACCTGACCTGATTATGGATGCCCTCGAAGGTGTGGGGGTGCGGGTAGATTCAGGATTAACTGCACTCAATAGTTATGAAAACCGTGTTTATCAGTTTATGGACGAAGATCGTAAGCGATACGTGGTGAAATTCTACCGCCCTGAGCGCTGGAGCAGCGAGCAAATCCTGGAGGAACATCAGTTCTCGCTTGATTTGGCAGAGTCTGAAATCCCGGTGATAGCCCCATTGCAGCTCGATGGGCGTACCTTGCATACTCATGGTGGCTTTTTCTTTACTGTTTTTCCGAGCGTTGGCGGGCGTCAGTATGAAATCGATAACCTTGATCAATTAGAGTGGGTTGGGCGCTATCTAGGCCGAATTCATCAGGTGGGCAGTGATGCTTTGTTTGTCGCTCGCTCAACGATAGGGATTGAGGAGTATCTGACAGAACCACGCCAATTGCTGGCCAGCAGCGAATTGGTGCCAGCAAAACAGCGAGACAAATTTCTGGCAGCAACTGATCTGCTGATTAGTACCATCAAGCAGTATTGGCATACAGATTGGCAACCATTGCGGTTACATGGTGACTGCCACCCAGGCAATATTTTGTGGCGCGATGGGCCGATGTTTGTCGATTTGGATGATGCTCGAAATGGCCCGGCGGTTCAGGATCTTTGGATGTTGTTACACGGCGAGCGCAGTGAGCAACTGATCCAGCTAGATATCTTGCTAGAAGCTTATAGTGAGTTTGCTGATTTTGATCAGCGAGAACTTGCACTCATTGAACCGTTACGCGCGATGCGGATGGTTTATTACCTTGCATGGGTCGCCAGACGTTGGCAGGACCCGGCATTTCCTAAAAGTTTTCCGTGGATGGCGGAGTCTGATTTTTGGTTACAGCAGACTGCATCATTTACAGAACAGGTTAAGCTGTTGCAGGCACCCCCTTTGCAGCTGATGCCAATGTACTAAAGCTAAGATAATGGAGATTCTTATAGTATGAAAAATGTATGGTTAGCACTCGTTGGCATGGTGATGGCATTCAGTGCATCGGCTGCACAATTTACTGATGGTACCCAGTACCAGACGTTAAATAAACCGGTAACCGGTGAGCCCCAAGTTTTAGAGTTTTTCTCTTTCTATTGCCCGCACTGCTACCAGTTTGAAGAGGTTTACCATGTTCCTCAAGCGGTAAAGAAAGCACTGCCGGAAGGGACTAAAATGACTCGCTACCATGTTGAGTTCCTTGGCCCATTGGGCAAGCAATTAACTCAAGCATGGGCTGTTGCTATGGCATTGGGTGTTGAAGAGAAAATCACTCCATTGATGTTTGAAGGTGTACAGAAAACACAAACGGTACAAACCCCTGATGATATCCGTAATGTCTTTATCAAAGCAGGTGTGAGTGGTGAAGACTATGATGCAGCATTAAACAGTTTTGTAGTTAAATCTCTGGTTGTTCAGCAGCAAAAAGCAGCTGAAGACTTAGAACTACGTGGTGTACCAGCCATGTTTGTTAATGGCAAATATATGATTAAAAACGATGGCATGGATACCAGCTCAATGGATACCTATGTTAAACAGTATGCAGATGTCGTTAAGTTCCTGCTGACTCAGAAATAATAGTATAAAAGAGGGGCTGGATTTTATTAGCCCCTCTTTCCGTTATCAAATATCCGCACACTTCAAATCTGTTTCTATCCCACTATAAAAACATCATGTTATCTAATGTGATAGCCACTCTTCCGAATGCCGATATTTATTAGTCTTAATGTTGTTTTTGATTGGGTTATCTATTCCAGTGATAGGTTATCGCCAATATTTAAGGTACAAAAAGATAAAAATAAGTTTGCGTGAAGGAATAAAAAATCTGTGCCAATAAATTTACGATAAGTAAAATTAACGGACCTTTTAAGGGTAACTGAATAAGTAATATCCACAATTCAGATAACGAAATAATGACAATAGAATAAGAAAGTAATAACCATAACCATATGATTATTAAGATATAAAATATTAATCTATAAAACAAGAGCCAAAAGATATAATCTGCTCATGTTTTTACTCACAAAGTTATCCACAAGCTGGATCTTTAAGATCACCATGTAAAAATGCTCTCTTCCGCACAACAATGGACGCTAAAATTCGTCTCTTGCTGCGAGCTATGGCATTCTTAGCGTCAGACCTTGATGAATAAAGATGAAGAAACTCTATGGCCCAGATTGCAGAAAACCCATTAATCCTCGTAGACGGTTCCTCTTACCTCTATCGTGCTTACCATGCTTTTCCGCCGCTAACCAACAGCAAGGGCGAGCCAACGGGCGCGATGTATGGCGTGTTGAACATGTTGCGCAGTCTGTTGCTGCAATACCGACCAAGCCATGTCGCCGTAGTTTTTGATGCCAAAGGTAAAACATTTCGTGATGAGCTTTTCGCGGAATATAAGTCTCACCGCCCACCCATGCCCGATGATTTGCGGGCTCAAATTGAGCCGCTTCACCAAATGGTTAAGGCTATGGGGCTACCTCTATTGGTTGTTTCCGGTGTTGAGGCTGACGATGTTATTGGTACTTTGGCACAAGAGGCTGAAAAAGCTGGTCATGCCGTATTAATTAGTACCGGTGATAAAGATATGGCGCAATTAGTTACGCCAAATATCACTCTTATTAATACAATGAATAACGCTATTTTAGGGCCACAGGAAGTATGCGAAAAATATGGCGTACCTCCTGAACTGATTATTGATTTTCTCGCTCTGATGGGTGACTCCTCCGATAATATTCCGGGAGTTCCGGGTGTTGGTGAGAAGACGGCACAGGCTTTATTGCAAGGTCTGGGTGGGCTGGACTCACTATTTAGTAATTTGGATAAGATACCCACGCTGACATTCCGTGGTGCAAAAACGATGTCGGCCAAATTAGAGCAGAATAAAGATGTTGCCTATCTCTCTTATAAATTAGCCACGATTAAAACGGATGTTGAACTGGATGTAACTTGTGATGAGTTGAACGTCTCAGCGCCGGATGATGAGCAATTACATCAATTATTCAGTCGTTATGAGTTTAAGCGCTGGCTCGCGGACGTAGAGGCTGGCAAATGGCTGGATGGCAAAAAAGATAGGCCAACAGCGCAGGCAAGCAATAAAGCTTTTGCTGCACCAGAGTCTGCACCTGTGGCTGAAGTGACTGCCGTGCTCTCACAAGAAAATTATCAGACTATCTTGGATGAAAAATCTTTAAGCGATTGGATTGAGCGGCTTAAAAAGGCAGAAGTTTTTGCTTTTGATACTGAAACTGACGGCCTTGATACTCTCAGCAGTAATTTAATTGGCCTCTCTTTTGCAGTGGCGCCGGGTGAAGCAGCTTACCTGCCATTAGCGCATGATTATTTGGATGCCCCTGCTCAGCTTGATAGGGATTGGGTTCTGGCCCAGCTTAAACCCTTGCTGGAAGATGATAAGGCACTGAAAGTTGGTCAGAATCTTAAGTTTGACCAAAGCATGCTGGCACGTTATGGCATTGATCTGCGTGGTATTGCTTTTGATACCATGTTGGAATCTTATGTTTTAGACAGTGTTGCCGGCAGACATGATATGGATAGCCTGGCGGAGCGCTATCTTAACCATAAGACCATTACTTTCGAAGAGATCGCCGGTAAAGGCAAAAACCAACTCACCTTCAACCAAATTGCGTTAGAGCAAGCTGGGCCTTATGCGGCAGAAGATGCAGACGTTACTCTACAGTTGCACTTGGTGTTGTGGCCGAAGTTACAGCAAAGTGAAGGACTCAAACGGGTATTCCAAGAAATTGAGATGCCGTTACTGCCAATTTTGTCCCGTATCGAGCGGACAGGTGTATTGATTGACCAGAATATATTGGCGGCGCATTCCAAAGAACTGACTATTCGTCTTGATGAGCTGGAAAAACAAGCGCACGAATTGGCTGAAGAGCCTTTTAATCTCGCCTCGCCAAAGCAATTACAGGTTATTTTGTATGAAAAACAAAAACTACCTATCTTGAAGAAAACCCCTGGCGGCGCGGCTTCAACTAACGAAGAGGTGCTGGCCGAGTTGGCGCTGGATTACCCTCTACCGAAGGTTATTCTTGAGTATCGGGGCTTAGCGAAGCTGAAAAGTACCTATACCGATAAACTGCCGTTGATGATTAACCCGGTTTCAGGGCGAGTTCATACCTCTTATCATCAGGCTGTAACTGCGACCGGGCGTTTATCTTCCCGTGATCCTAACTTGCAAAACATTCCGGTGCGAAATGAAGAGGGGCGTCGTATACGTCAGGCCTTCATTGCGCCAGAAGGTTACCGCATCATGGCGGCTGACTACTCCCAGATTGAGCTGCGTATCATGGCTCATTTGTCGCAGGATAAAGGGTTATTGGCAGCATTTGCTGCTGGCAAGGATATCCACCGCGCGACTGCGGCTGAAGTCTTTGGCTTATCACTGGAGAAAGTCACAAACGAGCAACGCCGTAGTGCGAAAGCCATCAACTTTGGTTTGATTTATGGCATGAGTGCATTTGGTTTGGCGCGGCAGCTGAATATTCCTCGTGGGGAAGCTCAGCGTTATATGGATCTCTATTTTGAGCGCTATCCAGGTGTGTTGGAATATATGGAGCGCACCCGAAAACAAGCCGCCGAACAAGGTTATGTCACGACTCTGGATGGCCGTCGCCTCTATTTACCTGATATTCACTCACGTAATGCTACTCGCCGCAAAGCTGCAGAACGTGAAGCTATCAATGCGCCGATGCAAGGGACAGCAGCTGATATTATTAAGCGTGCAATGATTGCAGTGGATGCCTGGTTACAGCAACAACCTGAGCCTTTGGTGCGGGTCATCATGCAAGTACACGATGAATTAGTATTTGAAGTGCATGAGAGTGTGCTGGAAAGCGCCGAACAGAAGATCCGCGAACTGATGGAACAAAGCATGCAACTGGCCGTGCCATTAAAAGTTGATGTCGGTGTGGGTTATAACTGGGATCAAGCTCATTAGTTGTATGGGTAAGTGGTGATAAATAAAGCATTTTATGTAATTAAGCTACATTTAGGCGCGATAATGCGGGGATGATGTGCGCTGAATCGTGACAATTTGTGTAACTATACAACAAAAAATTCTTTTGCCCTGCGAAAAAATGATGTAGAGTTACAGATGTAGGGTACAGAGGTAAGATGTTCTATCTTTCAGACCTTTTACTTCACGTAATCGGATTTGGCTGTATATTAGCCGCCCCAGTCATTTATTGACTGGGGCGTTTTTTATTGGGTCTTTGTCAGAAAATAGGCCAGGAAATGGGCGATATATTGACTGATAGAAAAGCGTCGTTGGGGGGGATTTATCACAAAAAACTGAAGCGAAGGTTCTGGTATTGAGCGATATGACTGCCACTCCTGAAGTAACAGCCCTTGCGGGCTGCACATGGCAATAGGTTATTCGCCTTCTTCGTCGTCATACTCGTCAATCATGACTTCTGGTGGGATTTCGCTGAACCAGGTATCCAGCTTTTCACGCAACTTATCGACACCAATCTTTTTCAATGATGAGAAAGCTTCAACCTGAATATCACCCATAAATGGAATGATAGCTTCTCGTACCATGTTTAGTTGGGCTTTGCGAGCGCCAGATGCCAGCTTATCTGCTTTGGTCAGTAACAGCATAACCGGGGTACCAACGGCGACTGCCCAGGTAATCATCTGCTGATCCAAATCTTTCAGTGGATGACGAATATCCATCAACACAACCAACCCTTTCAGGCAGTTACGTTTCTGTAAATACTCTCCTAATGCGCGTTGCCACTTGAGTTTCATCTCTTCCGGGACTTCGGCATAGCCATAGCCTGGCAAGTCGACCAGACGTACACCCTCAACCACTTCAAATAAGTTAATCAGCTGAGTACGGCCCGGTGTTTTACTGGTTCTGGCCAAACTTTTCTGACCCGTTAATGTATTGAGAGCACTCGATTTACCTGCATTTGAGCGGCCAGCAAATGCCACTTCAATACCTTCATCACGTGGCAGATGGCGAATATCCGGAGCACTGATGACGAAGTGAGTCATGTGATAGTTAAAATTTCTGATAGTCAAAATTTGTCGTCTCCGTGAGAGATAGCTTACATGCAGCGATTATAACTGCATCGGGCCGAAAAAAGGGGGTTTATCTTTTGTCCTCTTTCTACCTGACTTTGTAGAGGCTGAAGTTGTAGAGGGTTCGCGGCGCACTCTCTATCTGTTTTTTTTCGTGAAATTGCAATTTTTGTGAGTTGGCGGTCATTGTCGGAAAAACTAATCGCTTATCATTGAGTGATTGTTAAGAAAAACTTTATTAATAATAGGCTACACTTATCAGCGGTTAATTTGTTTTTATGATTATTTTTTTGAATAAAAACAAATAACTAATTTTTGTAAGCCATGATTTTTAACAGTGCGGGATGTACTGGCAAGGAGCGTAATCACTTAGGAAGAGTGGGATATGCTTAAGGAATGTAATGGATATACTGTGAGCCAGGGATGATACAGGGAGCTTATATAAAAGGATGTTTATGGACACAGGCCGGAGTGCTGGGTGAGTCGCCTTCAGGGTTGGGGGGATGGCAAGGATGGCGAATTGCAGTAGGGAGAAACCAGGACGTTATATCAGTGTAGGGAATGCACAGTAAGGATATCCTTCCGCAGAAGGTGCGAAAAAAGGCGACAGGTTAATCTGCCGCCTTTTTTCTTTCTCTTCTTTCTGCTAGATTCCGGCCCAATCCTATACTCAATAAATTTCAAGATGCAGGAAAGCGGCAAATAAGAGCATCTGCAACTTGGAAGATGACGGGTATATACTCAATCCGATCCCATACTCATTTAAGAGCACAGGTTATGAAGCAACCAAATAAAGCACCACGCGCTGACCGTGCGGCCCCGAAAGGCACCGCAACGCCAAAGCGTCATAAAAAAACCCGTGTAGAGCTTGATATTGAAGCCCGCGAGCGCAAACGTCAGAAGAGACACAGTGGCAATCGCTCAGGAGCGAGAACCAATGTTGAGGGTAGCAATAAAACGGGGTCAACTCAGGCTCAAGAGAAAGATCCGCGTATTGGCAGCAAAGTGCCTGTACCTCTGGTGGTCGAGAGCAAGGCAAAAGCGAAGCCAACCACTAAGCCAGTGGCCAAAGTTGAAGCTAAGCCACGCCTGACGCCGGAAGAAGAGCTAACCAAGCTGGAAAACGATGAGCGTCTGGATGCATTGCTGGACAGACTCGATAACGACGAAGTATTGAGCAAAGAAGACCAGGCTTATGTTGATCTGACGTTAGACCGTATCGATGCCCTGATGGAGCAATTAGGCATTGAACTGGGTGACGACGAAGATGACGAAGAGCGCGAAGAAAAGCCGGAAGATATCTTAAAATTACTGAAGAGTGGTAATCCAAAAGATACATTTTAACGGATGAAGTGGGTGATCCCGATAATAGCCCTACTACTTACATGTTATCTATTGTGGTTATTGGGTAAACTATGGCGGCTGTCGCAACGAAGAAAGCAGTTGCGCAGCGCTTCTGTGGCCAGACAACGAAAACATCTGCCCCCTAACCGGCCCGGTAAGCGAAAATATCGGAAGGAATGAACATGTCTGAAAACGCTATAGTTTGGGATCTGTCCCTGATTCAAAAATATAATTATTCAGGGCCGCGCTATACCTCTTACCCCACCGCCCTTGAGTTTAGTGAAAAATACGATGAATCTGCTTTTCAGCAAGCAGTGAAACGTTATCCACAGCGGCCTTTATCGCTGTATGTGCATATCCCGTTTTGCCATAAGCTTTGCTACTTCTGCGGCTGTAATAAGTTGGTGACACGCCAACAGCATAAAGCTGATGAATACCTGGCGGTTTTGGAAAAAGAGATCCGCCAGCGGGCTGCGTTATTTGCTGGTCGCCAGGTCAGCCAGATGCATTGGGGCGGCGGCACGCCAACTTATCTAAATAAAACACAAATTACTCATTTGATGAATCTGTTGCGTGAAAACTTTGATTTTCTACCCGGCGCAGAGCAGTCAATTGAAGTTGATCCGCGTGAAATTGAGCTGGATGTGCTCGATCATCTGCGTGCTGAAGGGTTTAATCGCCTGAGCATGGGGGTGCAGGATTTCAATAAAGAGGTTCAACGGCTGGTTAACCGTGAGCAAGATGAAGATTTTATCTTTGCACTGATTGCCCGCGCTAAGGCGCTGGGATTTAACTCAACCAATATTGATTTGATTTATGGTTTGCCAAAACAGACGCCAGAAAGTTTTGCTTTTACCCTCAAGCGGGTAGCAGAACTCAACCCTGATCGCTTGAGCGTATTTAATTACGCCCATTTGCCGAGTCTGTTTGCCGCACAGCGTAAAATTAAAGATGCGGATTTGCCAAGTGCCGAGCAGCGACTGGATATTTTGCAACATACCATCAGTTTCTTAACGGAATCTGGCTATCAGTTCATTGGTATGGATCATTTTGCCCGACCAGACGATGAGCTAGCGATTGCCCAGCGTGAAGGTAAATTACATCGTAATTTCCAGGGCTATACCACCCAAGGTGAGAGTGATTTACTTGGTTTGGGGGTTTCTGCCATCAGCATGTTAGGTGACAGTTACGCGCAAAATGAAAAAGATTTGAAGACTTACTATGCCGTTGTCGAACAGCGTGGCAATGCCTTATGGCGTGGCCTGACCATGACTGAAGATGATTGCTTGCGCCGCGACGTGATTAAGACACTGATTTGTAACTTCCAAATCAGCTATCAGCCGATTGAACAGCATTATGGTATTCGTTTCGCTGATTATTTTGCCGAAGATTTTGAGTTGCTCGCCCCCTTTGAACAAGATGGGCTGGTGGAGCGAGATGATAAGAGTATCTGTGTAACTCCGCGCGGGCGTTTACTCATTCGCAATATTTGTATGTGTTTCGATATCTATTTACGTAAACAGGCGCGCAAGCAGCAGTTCTCCCGCGTGATCTAATAAAGTCACCCTCAGTGATGAGGGTGATTGCTAAATAAATTTTATTCCATTCCCAATTCTTTCAACTTACGCGTTAACGTATTTCGGCCCCAGCCTAACAGGCGTGCCGCTTCCTGTTTATGTCCTTGGGTGTGACGTAATGCGGTGGTTAACAGCGTGCGTTCCATTTCTGGTTGCGCTTCTGACAGTAAGTCCTGATGACCAGACCGTAATGCCCGATCTGCCCATTGCGCCAGTAATGTCGACCAATTATCCGGCATCCGTTGGCCGGAAGCATCTGGTGTGCTGGTTTCAAACAGCTCAGAAGGTAAGTCCTGAACCAGTACTTCTTGCCCGGCAGCCATCACGGTCAACCAACGGCAGGTATTTTCCAGTTGGCGTACGTTTCCCGGCCAAGGCAGGCGAGTCAGCGCAACTTCTGTTTCAGGATGCAGGTTCTTGGCTTCGACCCCTAACTCTTTCGCGGCGACTTGTAAGAAGTAGCGCGCCAGACGAGGAATATCTTCACGGCGCTCACGCAGTGGCGGTAAATGCACTCGAATGACATTCAGACGATGGAATAAGTCTTCGCGGAATTTCCCTTCCTGAACCCGTAGCTCCAGATTCTGATGGGTTGCAGCAATGATGCGCACATCCACCTTGACTGGCGCATAACCGCCAACCCGATAGAACTGGCCGTCGGCCAATACGCGCAACAGGCGGGTTTGCACATCCAGCGGCATATCACCAATTTCATCTAAAAACAGTGTGCCGCCATCGGCTTGTTCAAAGCGACCTTGGCGTACCTGATTGGCACCGGTAAATGCACCTTTTTCATGGCCGAACAGTTCGGACTCAATTAAATCTTTTGGAATCGCAGCCATATTCAATGCGATGAAAGGGGCTTTGGCTCGAGGGCTATGGCGATGTAGTGCATGGGCCACTAACTCTTTACCTGTGCCTGATTCGCCGTTAATCAGCACGCTAATAGAGGAGCGCGACAAGCGGCCAATGATGCGAAAAACATCCTGCATCGCAGGTGCTTCGCCGATGATATCAGCCGTCGGGCCACTGGCAGGTTGGGTGCGCGCGGGCTGTTGTTGCTCTTGATAATGGCTGATAGCCCGCTCAACCAGCGCGACCGCTTCATCAATATCAAAGGGTTTGGGCAGATAATCAAATGCCCCTTGTTGGTAAGCGCTAACTGCTGCGTCTAAATCAGAATGTGCTGTCATTATGATGACCGGAAGCATCGGGTGGCGCTGCTTAATTTGTTTTAGCAGTGCTAATCCATCCATGCCGGGCATACGAATATCGGATAACAACACATCCGGGGTTTGCGTGGCAAGAGCATCCAACACCTGATTACCGGTATCGAAAGTTGCGCAGTTTAGGCCCGCTCCAGTCAGTGCGCGTTCAAGCACCCAGCGGATGGAGCTATCGTCATCGACGATCCAGACTATCCCTCGTTGCATAGAAACCTCACTGGCGAATAGGCAGGTAAACCGAGAATTCGGTATGTCCCGGCCAACTGTTAAATTCAATTTTACCCGAATGCTGATCGATAAGACTGCGGGCAATCGACAAACCAAGGCCTGTCCCTCCCTCACGGCCACTGACCATCGGATAGAACACGGTATCTTGTAATTGTGTTGGTACGCCTGGCCCATCATCTTCAATATCAATTCGCGCGGCCAAGCGGTAGCGCACGCCATGCAGTGTTATCTGAAATGCGGTGCGGGTACGAAGTGTTATCGTGCCGCCAGCTTCACCTAAAGCTTGTAATGCATTGCGGGTGATATTGAGCAGCACTTGTTCAATTTGGTCGGGGTCGTGCGCCAGCTCAGGCAAACTGGGGTCATAATCACGGATTAAAGTCACGTTATCCGGTTTTTCCAGTGATACGAGTTGGCAAACCCGTTCAGCAACTTGATGGATGCTTTGTGTTACATGTTGACCAGGCCGCTGTGGGCCTAATAAGCGGTCAACCAAATTACGTAAGCGGTCAGCTTGTTCAATGATGACTTTGGTATATTCCAGTAATGCGGGGTCGGGCAGTGCTTTTGACAATAATTGTGCTGCACCCCGTAAGCCGCCCAATGGGTTCTTAATCTCATGAGCCAACCCACGCACCAAATCTCGTGCGGCGATTTGTTGTGCATGCTGTAGTTGTTCTTGGCTTAGCCGACGTTGATTATCCATCGGTGCCATTTCCAGCAATATGAAACCTTCCGCCAACGATTGTGCGGTGAGCGATAAAATATGCGCCCGGCCATCAACGACCAGTGTGACTTCGTTATCGGTAAAACTTTGTCCAGACGCCAGACTTTCCCTCATTAGCGCCATATTCAGAGAAAAATAGCCTAATAATTCGGGGAGTGGTGTACCAAAAAGTTTACGAGAGCTTTGCGCCAGAAGTTGCTGGGCCGCGGGATTGGCATAATGAATAGCCAGAGAATCATCTAATAGCAGAATGCTATTAATGAGAGAATTGAGGATCTGCCCAGCATCGGGCAGCGTGCCTGTTGCCATTACGCAGACTCCTGCACATTTTTGGTGCATTAATCCTAGCGGTTCAGTCGCAACTGAGCCAGAGGAATGATGACGAAAACGAAAAGTGGAGAAAAAAGCCCATCCGGAGATGGGCCAAAAGTTTCCACGGCAACAAAAAAACGACTAATTAAAATTAAACGCTGTAGTACAGTTCGAACTCAACTGGGTGCGGAGTCATACGAACACGGTCCATTTCTTCTTTACGCAGTTCGATGTAAGCATCGATAGCGTCGTCAGTGAACACGCCACCACGGGTCAGGAACTCGCGGTCTTCGTTCAGTGCAGCCATTGCTTCGTCCAGTGAACCTGCAACTTTTGGAATTTCAGCTTCTTCTTCCGGTGGCAAGTCATACAGGTTTTTGTCCATCGCATCACCAGGGTGAATCTTATTGATGATGCCATCAAGGCCAGCCATCAGCAGAGCTGCGAAGCACAGGTATGGGTTAGCTGCTGGGTCCGGGAAGCGCGCTTCAATACGACGTGCTTTCGGGCTGGCAACCACAGGGATACGGATAGAAGCTGAACGGTTACGGGCAGAATATGCCAACATTACCGGTGCTTCGTAGCCTGGGACCAAACGCTTGTAGGAGTTAGTCGTTGGGTTAGCCAAGGCGTTAATGGCTTTTGCGTGCTTGATGATACCGCCGATATAGAACAGCGCCATTTCAGACAGGCCAGCGTATTTGTCACCAGCGAACAAGTTAGTACCGTTCTTGGACAAAGACATATGGCAGTGCATACCTGAACCGTTATCACCGAACATAGGTTTTGGCATGAAAGTCGCAGTTTTACCGAATGCGTGTGCCACGTTGTGCACCACATATTTGTAAATCTGAATTTCGTCAGCTTTTTTGGTCATGGTATTGAAGCGAGTTGCCACTTCGTTCTGACCGGCTGTTGCAACTTCATGGTGGTGCGCTTCAACTACCAGGCCCATTTCTTCCATGGTCAAACACATGGTAGAACGCAGGTCCTGTGAAGAATCGACCGGAGGAACTGGGAAGTAACCCCCTTTGACTGCTGGACGATGGCCTTTGTTGCCACCTTCGTATTTGGTGCTGGAGTTCCATGCGCCTTCGATATCATCGATAGCAACGTGGGAGCCGCGGATGGAGCTACCAAAACGAACGTCGTCGAACAGGAAGAATTCTGGCTCTGGCCCAAACAATACGGTATCAGCGATGCCAGAAGATTTTAGGAATTCTTCTGCGCGTTTAGAGATAGAACGCGGATCGCGGTCATAACCTTGCAGGGTACCTGGCTCAAGGATGTCACAACGGATAATCAGTGTGGAGTCTTCGAAGAACGGGTCCATAACAGCGGTGCTGGCGTCTGGCATCAGTACCATGTCGGATTCGTTAATGCCTTTCCAGCCACCAATCGAGGAGCCATCAAACATTTTGCCTTCTTCAAAGAAGTCAGCGTTGACCTGATGAGCTGGAATAGTGATGTGCTGTTCTTTCCCTTTAGTATCGGTGAAGCGCAAATCAACAAATTTCACTTCGTGCTCATTCAGCATCGTCAAAACATGTTCAGCGGACATACTTATATCTCCTGGATTTGTCATAGTCGTCGTCGTGGAACGATTACCGTGTTATCCCCTTCGAACTTGAAGTTGCAGGGGTGTTGGCTGCACTCATTCACCCGAATCACTTACCAGAGTAAGCTCATCGGGATTCATTCACTTGCCGCCTACCTGCAACACCAATTTCTTTGGGTATATGATGTTCAGTCATTCATGCTAAAATACATTGCGAAATCTATGCCAACTTTCCAAACCCCCCGTTTATGCCATATCATAGGGGTCTGCTGATATTCAGTATGCACCAGGATAGTTATATTGCACTATTTTGGTGCTTCATTTGCGCTGTTGGGCACTGTATTGGTGCAATAAGAGGCCGGGCGGTTATTTTTGCACCGTGAAAGGGATCACAAACATACCGCCGTTAGGTTGTTTATAAGAGAATTTTGTGATCTTGTTTAGTCCCTCGCCTAATACGTGTACAATAGCGCGCTATTTCTAAATGCCTGAGGCAAAAAAGCTGTGATCGAGAATCTGCGTAACATCGCCATTATTGCGCACGTTGACCATGGGAAAACTACCCTGGTTGATAAGTTGCTACAACAATCTGGTACGTTCGGTGAACGTGCTGAAGCAACTGAACGTGTAATGGACTCCAACGATTTGGAGAAAGAGCGTGGGATAACCATCCTCGCTAAAAACACTGCCATTAAGTGGAAAGACTACCGCATCAACATCGTGGATACCCCAGGACACGCCGATTTCGGTGGTGAAGTTGAGCGTGTAATGTCTATGGTTGACTCTGTGCTGCTGGTTGTCGACGCAATGGATGGCCCGATGCCGCAGACCCGTTTCGTGACCAAAAAAGCTTTCGCTAACGGTCTGAAACCAATCGTGGTAATCAATAAAGTTGACCGTCCGGGCGCGCGTCCTGACTGGGTTGTGGATCAGGTGTTCGACCTGTTTGTCAACCTGGATGCAACCGACGAACAACTGGACTTCCCTATCATTTATGCATCTGCATTGATGGGTATCGCGGGTAATGACCACAATGATATGGCGGAAGACATGACCCCGCTGTATCAAGCCATCGTTGACCATGTGTCACCGCCACAAGTTGAGGTTGAAGCACCGTTCCAGATGCAGATCTCTCAGTTGGATTACAACAACTATGTTGGTGTTATCGGTATCGGTCGTATCAAACGCGGTAAAGTTAAGCCTAACCAGCAAATCACTATCATTGATAGCGAAGGCAAAACTCGTAACGCCAAAGTTGGTAAAGTTCTGACTCACATGGGTCTGGAGCGTATTGAAGCTACCGAGGCTGAAGCTGGCGATATCATTGCCATCACCGGTCTGGGCGAGTTGAACATCTCTGATACCATTTGCGATGTTACTGCTGTTGAAGCTTTGCCAGCACTGTCAGTTGATGAGCCAACCGTAAGCATGTATTTCTGCGTTAACACCTCTCCGTTCTGTGGTAAAGAAGGCAAGTATGTGACTTCACGTCAGATTCTTGACCGCCTGAACAAAGAGTTGATTCATAACGTGGCGCTGCGTGTTGAAGAAACCGAAGATGCTGATGCATTCCGCGTATCTGGCCGTGGCGAACTGCACTTGTCGGTTCTGATCGAAAACATGCGTCGTGAAGGTTTCGAGCTGGCGGTTTCCCGTCCTAAAGTTATCGTCCGTGAAATTGATGGCCGCAAACAAGAGCCGTTTGAAAACGTGACCTTGGACATCGAAGAACAGCACCAGGGTTCAGTCATGCAAGCCATGGGTGAGCGTAAAGCTGACCTGAAAAACATGGATCCAGATGGTAAAGGCCGTGTGCGTCTCGACTACTTGATCCCTGCTCGTGGTCTGATCGGTTTCCGTACTGAGTTCATGACCATGACTTCTGGTACAGGCCTGCTGTACTCCACATTCAGTCACTATGATGATGTGCGTCCAGGCGATATCGGCCAGCGCCAAAACGGTGTACTGATCTCTAACGGTCAGGGTAAAGCTGTTGCGTTCGCATTGTTCAAACTGCAAGACCGCGGCAAGCTGTTCATCGGTCATGGTACAGAAGTGTATGAAGGCCAAATCATCGGTATTCACTCACGTTCTAATGACCTGACTGTAAACTGCCTGACCGGTAAGCAACTGACCAACATGCGTGCATCGGGTACTGACGAAGCAACCACTCTGGTTCCTTTCCTGAAGAAAACTCTGGAACAGGCTCTGGAATTCATCGATGACGATGAATTGGTTGAAGTGACCCCGCTATCTATCCGTATCCGTAAGCGTCACCTGACGGAAAACGATCGTAAGCGTGCAGGTCGTGGTCCTAAAGAAGATTAATTCTTCTTGGTTCCATTGATACTTAGGGCGCGAAAAGCGCCCTGAGTTCTATCCTTTGCCGCCTTCCTGCAATTTGAAATCTGTTTGCTATATTGATTTACGGTAAAATATTATTTTTCCTGACCGACCCCTCCTTTTTCTCCCTCACTCTGTTCAGTTTTCTTTTTTCCCGTTACAGTAAAACTCACCATCTAATTGGGAGAGCGCCATGCTGTATATCTTTGATCTAGGGAATGTGATTGTTGATATCGACTTCAAACGCGTATTGGGTGTCTGGAGTAAATTAAGCAGTGTTCCGTTGGCTACACTGAGTGAGCGCTTTACGATGGGAGAGGTCTTCCAGCAGCATGAGCGCGGTGAAATCAGCGATGAGGATTTTGCCCGTCAGCTAAGTGACGAAATGGGGCTATCGTTGAGTTTCGAACAGTTTGCCGAAGGTTGGCAGGCGGTGTTTGTGGCTTTACGCCCCGAAGTCATCTCGATCATGCAAAAGTTGCGGGCCGAAGGGCACCGAGTGGTGGTGCTATCTAATACTAACCGCCTACATTGCAATTATTGGCCACAGCATTATCCCGAAGTTGCTGCTGCTGCGGATCATATGTATCTGTCGCAAGATTTGGGAATGCGCAAACCTGAAGCCAGAATCTATCAGCATGTGCTGAGTGCAGAGAACATTCCGGCAGAACAAGCAGTGTTCTTTGATGATGTTGAGGCGAATATTGTTGCTGCCAGAATCGAGGGCATTACTGGTATCCACGTCACCGACCGAAAGGTTATTCCAGCTTATTTTTCCTGATAAGTTCTTGCTCAAGGCGTTAATGGGTTAGCCTTAAACATCACGCTAGCCCATAGCCTAAACACCGGTATTGATTGAGAGATAAACATGGCGAGTTTTCTGCGTTTTCGCTTATCTGCATCTTTAAAACCCTACATTACGTTCGGGCGAATGCTTTACACCCGAATAGATAAAGACGGTTTAACCATGCTGGCTGGGCATCTGGCGTATGTGTCATTACTTTCTCTTGTGCCATTGGTCACGGTGATTTTTGCTCTGTTTGCAGCTTTTCCGATGTTTGCTGACATCAGTATAAAATTGAAAGCCTTCATATTTGCCAATTTTATGCCTGCAACTGGCGATATCATCCAAAACTATCTTGAGCAATTTGTTGCCAACTCAAACCGCATGACCGTGGTGGGCACCTGCGGTTTGATTGTGACAGCGCTGTTGTTAATTTATTCTGTCGACAGTGTGCTCAACATTATCTGGCGCAGTAAGGTTCACCGGTCACTGGTATTTTCATTTGCCGTTTATTGGATGGTACTGACATTAGGGCCAATTCTCGTCGGGGCCAGTATGGTGGTCAGCTCGTATCTACTGTCATTGCAATGGCTGGCAAATGCCCAGGTAGACAGCATGATAGATGAAACATTGCGGCTATTTCCGTTGCTGATTTCCTGGGTTTCATTTTGGTTATTGTACAGTGTGGTGCCAACCGTTAGGGTGCCGGCACGAGATGCCGTTATCGGCGCGCTGGTTGCCGCATTATTTTTTGAGTTGGGTAAGAAAGGATTCACGATGTATATCACTCTGTTTCCGTCTTATCAGCTGATTTACGGGGTACTGGCCGTTATCCCAATTTTATTTCTTTGGGTTTATTGGAGTTGGTGCATTGTGTTGTTGGGAGCAGAGATTACGGTCACCTTGGGTGAGTATCGCACGCAACGCCATCAGGCCATCACAGAGAAGAACCCGGGTCAAAGTCAGGAGATGTAAGGCATTATGATTGCGTTGATTCAACGGGCGCTTAGCGCCAATGTCGTGGTTGATGGGGAAGTGGTGGGTGAGATAGGGCCTGGGTTACTGATATTACTCGGTGTTGAACAGCAGGATACCGAGCAAAAAGCACAGCGCTTATGTGAAAAGGTACTGGGTTACCGGGTTTTTAGTGATGAGAACGGCAAAATGAACCTGAATGTTCAGCAAGCTGGGGGCAGTGTGCTGGTGGTTTCACAATTTACACTGGTTGCTGATACCCAAAAGGGCATGAGACCTAGTTTTTCTCGTGGAGCAGCTCCAGCAGAAGCTGACAGGCTTTATCAGTATTTTGTTGCCCAGTGTCACGAGCATGGTGTAAAAACGGAAACGGGATTATTTGCAGCGGATATGAAAGTTAGCCTGGTAAACGACGGCCCAGTGACGTTCTGGTTACAAGTTTAGAGACAGGACTTTGTTCAAGATTGAGGATTATGCCACAGATTTTATTAATAATTTTAACGAGAGAATGCTCCTATGTATCACTTGCGTGTGCCCACAACAGAACAAGAACTTAAAGATTATTATCAATTTCGTTGGGAAATGTTACGCAAGCCGCTACATCAACCGATAGGTTCTGAAAAAGATGCTTATGACGCAATGGCCCATCACCAAATGGTGGTGGATGAGCAGGGTAAACCTGTTGCTATTGGCCGCTTATATATCAATGCCGATAACGAGGCTGCTATTCGCTTTCTGGCGGTAGACCCATCAGTGAGATCAAAGGGGTTAGGGACGTTAGTTGCAATGACATTAGAGTCAGTGGCGCGTCAGGAAGGGGTAAAGCGGGTGGTGTGTAGCGCCCGTGAAGATGCTGTCGATTTCTTTGCCAAGTTAGGTTTCGTCAGTCAGGGAGAGATAACCGCCCCGCAAACCACGCCTGTTCGTCATTTCTTAATGATTAAGCCGGTTGTGACCATGGATGATATTTTGCACCGCCCTGATTGGTGTGGTCAGTTGCAGCAAGCCTGGTACGACCATATTCCATTGAGCGAAAAAATGGGTGTGCGCATTAGTCAATATACTGGCCAGCGCTTTGTCACGACCATGCCGGAAGCCGGTAATCAGAATCCACACCATACCTTATTTGCTGGCAGTCTTTTCTCATTGGCGACCCTGACGGGCTGGGGCTTGATTTGGCTATTACTGCGCGAGCGCCATTTAGGAGGTACTATTATTCTTGCTGATGCCCATATTCGCTACAGTGCACCTGTTACCGGGCGGCCAAGAGCAGTGGCAGAGTTAAGTTCGCTCAGTGGCGATTTGGATAGATTGGCCCGTGGCCGTCGTGCCAGAGTACAGCTGGATGTAAATTTATTTGGTAATGAAGAGGCCGGTGCGGTGTTTTCAGGAACATATATGGTCCTACCTGTCGATGTTGACAGTGATGGGGTTAACTAATTTTTATTATGCCCGTTCATTAATAACCCATGAGCGGGTAGTTTGGTGAATTATATATTCCTTTCTTTAGTTAATATAAATACGATGATATATGTATTCCATAATGTTTCAGATTTATTTCTTAAATTCTTTCCCAATATATAAAGCAGTAAATAGAGTAAATAATACACTGGACTATATGCGGGAATAGTTATTTAATCACTCACTGCAAATGTTAATTTTAGAATATTAACGAGTAATATATTGTTTAATATTAGTATGGGAGTTTAATTTTTAGATTATACAATTTAATTGAATGATATTTGTAACCTTATAAATAAGGAGAATTTAAATGAATAAAGATTGGCATAGACAAGAAATATTAGCTGCTATACGTAAAAGGAAAGGTTCACTTTCAGCATTATCAAGAGACAGTGGTCTATCTTCAGGAACACTGGCTAATGCATTAACACGTCCGTGGCCCAAGGGTGAAATGATCATCGCAGAAGCGATCGGGATTACGCCACAAGAAATATGGCCAAGTAGATTTATCGATTATCGTGGATGTAGCATTATTAGAAGAATAAGGAAAGTTTAAATAGGAGGTACAATGGAAGCATCACTATTCAATTCACTTCAATTACTCATAAGATTCTGGGAAAACAGCTCTGAACCTTGGGGGGTAAAAGATAATCAATCAAGATATGTTTATGCAAATAATAGATTACATAGGCTATTAGCTTTACCTGATAAGTTTAATATGGAAGGACGAACAGATGGTGAGCTTCCTACCCCAATATCAGAATTCCAACCTGAATATCAGGAGCATGACCGTAAAGTTAAGTTACTGCAAGATCGTATAACCTCGATTGAAATACAAGCATGGGATGGGGGTTCATTTTTTCAGCCTTATTTTGTTGATAAATATCCACTTATAGATGAACATGGAGTATCACAAGGTATTATTTGTCATGGTAGATCAGTAGATGATGTAGTATTAACACATTTAAATAAGATAAAAATACCCATATCACTTATTTTAACTCCGCCATCAGAACTTTTTTCAAAAAGAGAGTGGGAGGTGCTATTTTATATCCTGCATTCATTCTCAAGTATAGAGATTGCGAAGAAACTCCATTTATCCTCCAGAACAGTCGATAATATTACGCAGAAAATATATAAGAAGACTGGGGTTTCCAGTCGACAACAGATGGTGGATTATTGTTATGAAAAGAAAATCAATAATTACATTCCTCAAAGCTTCTTCGAATACTCAGGTTCATTCCCATTAGTGTGCCACTACTAAAGGATAATTCAAATTCAACAGGAGGATATCATGGGCGAAACTCTAAAAAACCAACTGGAAATACTGATAAGATTTTGGGAGCGAAGTTCAGAGCCGTGGGAAGTAAAGGATAGTCAATCAAGGTATATTTATGCGAATCCTAGAGCTCATAGATTTTTTTCCTTACCTGCTAAGTATAATATCGAAGGACGATTAGATGGTGATTTACCTTCTCCAATAGCACCGTTTCAGGATGAATTTCAGCGGCAGGACAGGCAGGTAGAACTATTACAAGACTGTATCACCTCGGCTGAAATTCATTTATTTGATGGGAAGTCCTATTTAACCCCTTTTTTCTGTGATAAATATCCATTAATAGATGAACATGGTAAATCCCAAGGAGTTATTTGTCATGCCAGGCCAGTTCACTATTTAATGTTAACTCGTTTAAATGAAATAAAAGTACCTACGTCACTGATGTTCACTCCGCCCTCAGATTTATTCACCAAAAGAGAGTGGGAAGTCTTATTTTATATTTTACACTCATTCTCAAGTAAAGATATCGCTAGAAAAATTCACTTATCACCTAGATCAATCAGCAATATTATTCAAAACATCTACAGAAAAGCCGGTGTTTCCAACAAGCAGCAGATGGTGGATTATTGTTATGAAAATAAGATCATTAACTATGTTCCTCAGAGCTTCTTCGAATACTCAGGTTCATTCCCATTAATGGAAGGATAATATCAATGTAACAGGAAAATATAATATGGATAACGTGCTGAAGAACCAACTGGAAATAATGATAAGATTTTGGGAGCGCAGTTCAGAACCTTGGATGGTAAGAGATAATCATTCAAGAGTTATTTATTCAAATCCTAGAAATCGTAAATTCTTAGGCTTACCGGATCAGTATAATTTGGAAGGGCGGCTCGATGGAGAGATGCCAACGCCAATGGCAGAGTTTCAGGATGAATTTCAGCGACAGGACAGGAAGGTAGAATTATTACAAGACTGTATAACCTCGGCTGAAATACATTTAGTTGATGGAGCGTCTTATTTAACACCTTTTTTTAGTGATAAATATCCATTAATAGATGAAAATGGTATATCTCAGGGAGTTATTTGTCATGCCAGGCCAGTTCACTATTTAATGTTAACTCGCTTAAATAAGATAAAAGTACCTACGTCACTGGTGTTCACTCCACCATCAGATTTATTCACCAAAAGAGAATGGGAAGTGTTATTTTATACTTTGCACTCATTCTCAAGTAAAGATATCGCCAGAAAACTTCACTTATCACCTAGATCAATCAGCAATATTATTCAAAACATCTACAGAAAAGCCGGCGTCTCCAGTAAGCGGCAGATAGTGGACTATTGCTATGAAAATAAAATTAGTAATTATGTTCCTCAAAGTTTCTTCGAATATTCTAAGTCTTTCCCCCTTATATAGACGTCTCTTTACGCCGATTACGTTCTATTTCACGTGATCGGCGGTTTGTGTTCAGAGTCATTGCTGACAAAGCTTGGAAGCACTGTTTATGTTCGCTTACTGCCCCGCTACGCCATGCACCTCGCCGTTTTGCATCGTTTGATTAACTTGCTGCCCGTGGCTGTCAGTGGCTTGTAGAGAGCCATTAATAGTGGGTTTCAATGGCTTATCTGCTGTCAGGTTACCTGATATCCGTAATTTCAGATTACCAAGCCCTTGTAACGGTAAGGCTGACCAGCCCCAGTTTTGTAAGATATTAAGGTCGACAGATCGGCCTGTCAGCGCAAGGGATAACGCTCTGCCAGGTGTTTGATCAATAGTAGCGGTGGCTTCCAGTAACCCCTCTTTGGTGAACGCACTTAAATCACTAACCGTAATCTGCTGTTCATTGGCGCTCAAAGCCAATGATGGGCGACGGACATCATTTTTATTAAAAGTCGCATTCCCTGCATTTAGCATCAATGAGCCGGACCACATTCCCCATTGGTGATTTTTAGCCAGCAGCAAATTAGTCCCCGCAGCATCCAGCGACGTAATTTGGAACGGGAAGTCCGGGCTGATATCAATCAATAAGTTACGGTTAGCATTCAACTTACTGACATAGACCTCAGACAACCAATTTGGCAGCGTTTGTTGCCATTGCTGCTTCCAGTCTGTGGGTAGGGTATAAACCAGTGCCACCAGTGTTAGCTCATCAAGTTGTAGGCGGTGGCTATCACGCTGCCAGTTACCTTGAGTTCTTAACAGACCATCCTGCCAACGAGTGGAGAACTGATTGATTGCCACCCCAGGCGGTGACAATGTAAATGTCGCGATTGGGTCAATCAGATGAATATTACCTTTAATAATGTCACCAGCATTAAGGGATAATTCGCCTTCGTCACTTTGCCAGTCGCCTTGCTTAAACGTGATATTTTTCAGCGTGAGATCTAAATCATTAAATGCCCAGTTTTTCCCTTCAACACGCGCATCAATTAAATCAAATCGTTTTAGTGTGATAGGAGGGAGCTGTAAAAATGTATTCCAGACATCTTCTAATGACGCGGGAGTTTGTAGACGGATATTACTCAAGCGCAGGCGGTCGACCAGCCAACTTCCGTCAGCTGATTGACTGGCATTCCCAGTCAGTTCCCCTTGCGCAATATCAGCCCCAAAATTACTCAAAGTCAGGGCGTTTTTCTGTATTGAGCCTTGTAGATAAAGTTTTTCGGCTGTGATGCCATTAATAGTCAAAGAGCCAGCACTAAACTGAAATTGAGCATTTTCACCCAGGCTATTACCGGGCAGTGGCTGCCAAGGGATCAATCCACCAGTGACTTGCTGACCTGTCACTTTCCACTGGTCTGCCTTATTTTGCGGTTCAATAGTGGTATTCAGCGCCATATTGGTCAGCCTCAAAGTATCAGCCTGCAAGGGTAGCGGTGAGGTGCTGTTATTGAGCGTTAAGCTTCCATTTTGCAAGTTAAGGCTGAGAAAATGACGAGGCTCAGTCAGTTGCCGCCAACTCAGACCCAATACGGCCTGCTGGGCAATAAGAAACGCGGGTTGCTTGGCCCGTCCTAGTGTGACATCAGTAAAGCTGACTTGCCCAGGTTGGGACCATGAGTGATCTATTTTCCCCAGAGAGAGGCGATATTCGCTGTTATCACTCACCCAGCGGCTTAGCCAACCGGCAGCCCAGCTGGTCTGAAGCAGTACATAGCACAGCACTATCGACAGCACTAGTAGCAGTAATAACGTTAGCAGCACTTTCCCGAGAAATTTCATCCGGTATTTCCACGCCTGTCTGTATACGGAACTCTGTTTATGCCGCAAATCGTCCATTAGCTCAATAGACAATCAGTTATCGCAGCATAAAAAAATGGCCGGTGTCATTTACGACCGGCCATTTCAACGACGTGTTAACGCAAAGATTATTTTTCTTGTGGGAAGATGAGGTTAAGTACGATGGCAGTAATACCACCGGCAGCAATCCCGGAAGAAAGCAGGGTTTTGATCCAATCTGGTGCAAATTGCAGAATCAGTGGTTGCTGCGCCACGCCCATCCCGACCGCTAATGACAACGCCATAATCATAATCGCGCGACGATTAAGGGTTTCGCGTGACACGATACGTACACCGGAAGCGGCAATTGTTCCGAACATCACCAGAGTGGCACCACCCAGCACAGGCTCTGGGATATGTTGTACGAACCCTGCGACGGCTGGGAACAGGCCCAGTACAATCAGCATCAGTGCGACAACAAAACCGACATAGCGGCTGGCAACACCGGTTAATTGGATAACCCCATTATTTTGGCCGAAGCAGGAGTTAGGGAAGGTATTGAACACGGCTGATAGCATGGAGTTCAAACCATTCGCCAAAACACCACCTTTTAAGCGCTTCATATACAGCGGGCCATGAACGGGTTGCTCTGATACATCCGAGGTCGCCGTGATATCCCCGATGGTCTCAAGTGAGGTCACCATGAAGATAAGCATTAATGGCACCAGCAGGTTCCAGTCAAAAGATAAGCCATAGTACAGCGGCGTCGGGATGGTGATCAGTGCGGTGTCAACGACAGGGCGGCTTTCGGGCAGCATACCCAGCGTCCACGCTAACAGATAGCCCACAGCCATGGCGATAACCAGTGAGGCGACACGTAGATACGGGTTGCGCTGGCGGTTTAATAAGATAATGACCACGAGTACTGCGCCCGCCAACATGAGGTTTTTAGGTGAACCAAATGTATGGTCGCTCATCGCACCATAACCGCCACCAATAGATGTCAGCCCAACCTGAATCAATGACAGGCCGATAATCATCACCACAATACCGGATACCAGTGGGGTGATAATGCGCCGCGCCAGATGCAGGAAACGGGACAATATAATTTCAGTACAAGATGCGACCATCAAGGTACCGAACAGGGCTGCCATCATGGTTGGGATATCCGCTCCGCCATTTTTCAGTGCCAAACCGCCCATAATCAGTGGAGAAACAAAGTTAAAACTGGTGCCTTGAATGGATAACAGGCCAGAGCCAACCGGCCCCCAGGTTTTAATTTGCAGCAGAGATGCCAGACCAGAAGCAAACAGTGACATGCTAATAATACGTTGAGTATCTTCTGCTGGTAGCCCTAGCGCCTGACAAATCAGTAAGCCTGGGGTGATTACCGCGACAAACATAGCCAATAGATGTTGGCATGCGGCAAACAGTGTTTGCGCGAGTGGAGGGCGGTCTTCTAAACGATAAATTAATTCGCTGGGGCGAGTGGTTGCCTGCTGTGGTGTATCAAGTTCGGCGGATTGCGTAGACATGGAGTGGCATTCCCGGATCGGCAAAGAGGGCATTTTAATGATCCGCTTCACAAAAGCAATCGGTTGCGCTGCATTTTTTTAAATATTTATACCCATGCTTGTTCATGTTTTTCTTTTACTAAACTTGTAATTAGGGGCATTTTTTTTTCTAATCCCTCCTCTTACTGCTTTGGCGTTTATTAAGGAACTGTCTAACGTCATATTTTTATTCGATATTTCAATCGCATGGAGTACCAAGATGTTTCATCTCGATACCTATGGCACGCTAGTCGCGGCCTGTTTGGTTTTATTGTTAGGCCAAAAACTGGTACAAACTGTCCCTTTTCTAAAAAAGTACACCATTCCTGAACCGGTTGCAGGTGGTCTGCTGGTGGCTTTTATGATGCTGCTGATGCAAAAGACCCTCGGTTGGGAAATCAGTTTTGATATGTCGCTGAAAGATCCCTTGATGCTGGCATTCTTTGCAACCATCGGCTTGAATGCCAACCTGGCCAGTTTACGTGCCGGCGGCAAGGCCTTGAGTGTATTTGTTTTTGTGGTCGTCGGCCTGCTACTGATGCAGAACGCGATTGGTATTGCTCTCGCGAAACTGATGGGGTTAGACCCGCTAATGGGTTTATTAGCCGGTTCAATTACATTATCAGGTGGGCACGGCACGGGGGCGGCGTGGAGTAAAGTGTTTGTTGAGCGCTATGGCTTTGAAAATGCAACCGAAGTGGCTATGGCCTGCGCAACATTTGGTCTGGTACTGGGCGGGTTGATTGGCGGCCCGGTGGCTCGCTATTTAGTAAAACACTCTTCCACACCAGATGGTACCCCAGAGGATAGCGAAGTCCCTTCCGCTTTTGAAAAGCCCTCTGCTGGCCGCATGATCACCTCATTGGTGTTGACCGAAACTATCGCCATGATCGCAATTTGCCTCATGCTTGGCCAAGTGATTTCTGCCGGGTTGCAGGGCACGATGTTTGAATTACCGACCTTTGTCTGTGTGTTATTCGTCGGGGTTATTCTCAGTAACTCGCTATCGGCAATTGGCTTCTATAAAGTGTTTGATCGCGCAGTCTCGGTGCTGGGTAACGTCAGTTTGTCACTGTTCCTGGCAATGGCTTTGATGAGTTTAAAGCTGTGGGAGTTGGCGTCATTGGCATTGCCGATGTTGGTGATTCTGTCGGTACAGGCATTGGCGATGGCACTGTACGCTATCTTCGTTACTTATCGGTTGATGGGCAAAAACTATGATGCGGCAGTGTTAGCGGCGGGGCATTGTGGTTTCGGTTTAGGCGCGACACCGACGGCTATTGCCAATATGCAGGCCATTACTGACCGTTTCGGCCCATCGCATTTAGCCTTCCTGGTGGTACCAATGGTTGGTGCGTTCTTTATTGATATCGTCAATGTGATCGTGATTAAGCTATATCTGTTACTGCCAATCTTCCCAGCAATAGTGGGATAATTCTGTTGTAAGGTAATTCTGTTGTAAGTTGATAGTATTAAGGGGCGGTTTTATCCGCCCTTTATTCATCAAGCATTTGTATAACGCGTTCGCTCTGGTAGCCAGCGTTCAATCAATGCCTGCGCATGTTCGGGATATTGTTGATGTAGGTGGCGAGCCACTCGTTGTACTTCTGGGATCATTGCCTGATCACGCAGTAAATCAGCCACTTTAAACTCGGCACTGCCGGTCTGACGTGTGCCTAAGAGCTCGCCGGGGCCACGTATTTCCAAATCCCGCTGAGCAATAACAAAACCATCATTACTGTCGCGCAACACTTGCAAACGCATTTGAGCCGTTTTACTCAGCGGCGTTTTATACAGCAAAACACAGTGTGAAGCGACAGCACCACGGCCAACACGGCCACGTAACTGATGTAATTGTGCTAATCCTAATCGCTCTGGGTTATCGATAATCATCAAACTGGCATTTGGAACATCAACCCCAACTTCAATGACTGTGGTGGCAACCAGTAATTGCAATTCACCTTGCTTAAAGGCCAACATAACAGCCTGTTTCTCTGGCCCTTTCATCCGACCATGAACCAAACCGACTTTAATCTCCGGCAAGGCGATTTTCAGCTCTTCGCAGGTGACTTCAGCAGCCTGAGCTTCTAACAGTTCAGATTCTTCAATTAAGGTACAAACCCAATAAGCTTGCCGCCCCTCTTCTAAACAGGCATTTTTGACCCGTTGAATAACATCACTGCGGCGGGTATCCGGAATTGCCACTGTCGTGACCGGAGTTCTACCCGGTGGCAGTTCGTCGATTACTGAGGTATCAAGGTCTGCGTAGGCAGTCATGGCCAATGTTCGGGGAATGGGCGTTGCGGTCATAATCAACTGGTGCGGATGGAAGCCTTGCTCCTCGCCCTTTTCCCATAACGCGAGCCGCTGATGAACACCAAAACGATGCTGCTCATCAATAATAACGAGAGCTAATCCAGAGAATTGTACTTGTTCCTGAAACATGGCGTGAGTCCCCACGACCATAGAGACTTGGCCGCTCGCGACAGCTTCTTGTTGTGCCAGGCGCGCCTTGCCTTTTTGTTTCCCAGCCAACCAGCCAACTTCCAAACCTAAAGGCTCCAGCCACTGGCGGAAAGTATTCGCATGCTGTTCAGCCAGTAATTCAGTCGGCGCCATCAATGCAACCTGCTTACCGTGGGCAATAGCGCGCAGAGCAGCCAGTGCGGCAACCAGTGTTTTGCCAGAACCCACATCCCCTTGAATCAGCCGCATCATAGGGAAATTATGCGTCATATCTTGTTCGATTTCCGCCACGACCCGCTGCTGGGCATGGGTTGGCGTGAAGGGCAATGCCGCAAGAAAACGTTGTTTAAGTTGTTCTTCGGGTAACAGTGGTAGCGCCCGATAGCTCTGCGCTCCCGCTCTGACTGCCAGCATGCTGAGGTTATGGGCTAGCAACTCTTCCATTATTAAGCGCCGCTGTGCGGGATGTTTGCCCTGCTCTAAATCAGCTAGTTGAATATCTGCTGGTGGACGATGCAAAGTATGAATAGCTTCTGGCAAGCTGATCAGCGAGCGGCTTAATTCAATCGGTAGCAATTCGGCAATAACACTGGAGTCCAGCATCGCCAGTGCTTGATCAATCAGTTTACGCAGCGTTGCCTGACGAATGCCTTCCGTGGTGGGGTAAACGGGGGTCAATGACTCCTGCAATTCAACACCAATATTTTCGCCATGCACCCGATATTCTGGATGAATGATTTCTGGGCCGGTATTACCCCGTTTAGCTTCACCATAGGCAATCACATGCTTGCCTGGAGATAAGCTATTTTTCATCGCGGCATTGAAGTTGAAAAAGCGCAGGGTAAGCACACCACTACCATCGCTGATTTGGCAGGTCATCATACGGCGGCGGCCAAAACTGATATCTGAACGGAGAACTTCACCTTCAACAGTGACCGACAGTCCAGGCAACAGATCGCCAATTCGGTATAACCTGGTGCGATCCTCATAACGTAACGGAAGGTGAAGCAACAGATCTTGAATGGTTTCCAGCCCCATCTTCGCCAGCTTTCCAGCCTGACTTGCGCCAACACCGGAAAGTGTACTGAGGGGTACGGCATCCAGTAGGCGGCCTCTCATTTAAGACTCCGTGGATTGCATGGCAGACCACCATTGCGTATCGGCAATAACCTGACCCTGCTCATCAATATAAGGCTGAGGAAGCCCTTTACGTTTAGCCACTTGCGCCAGCACCGGGTAGCCACCTTCAAATAATAGCCGCTGTTGCTCATCTTCTGACAAAAGACTCTGAGTTCGCTGATACATACCGGCATTCTGCCGTTGGCGCTGCGCTTCATATAAAATTAGCGCTGAAGCGACTGATACATTCAGTGATTGCACCATTCCGATCATCGGAATAATGATGTCTTTATCTGCCATGGCCAAGGCTTCTTTAGATATACCGGTTTTTTCCTGCCCCATTAAAATACAGGTTGGGCGGGTATAATCAATTTCACGGAAATCTACTGCTTTATCAGACAGATGAGTCGCGAGTATTTGCATGCCCTGCGACTTCAGATGAGTAATGGCATCGGTAATATGAGAGTGTGTTTTTACCTGAACCCAACTGTTACTACCGGCAGCCGAAGAGAGCCGAGTGTACATTGCAGGGGTAGGCCAAATCGCATGAATCTGATGAATACCGACGGCATCAGCAGTGCGAATAATCGCGGATACATTATGAGGTTTATGTACTTCTTCCAGGCAAACCGTTAAGTCCGGCTGCCTGGTCGCAAGCATTTCACAAATCCGCGCATAGCGTTGAGGATTCATAGGCGTTAATTACGGTTACGGCTGACTTTGACCACATCTGGCATGATACGAATTTTACGCATAATGTTAGCCAGATGGACTCGGTCACGAGTAGTCAGGCGAATAAAGGCGCTGTATACCCGGCCATCTTTCTCTTCAGTATTCAGGCTTTGAATATTAGATTCCGCCGCATTAATCGCTGCGGTCAGATTTGCCAGGGCACCTTGCTGGTTAAACATATCGACTTTTATTTCAGCAATAAACTCTTGCTCAGTCTCTTGATCCCATTCAACCGCCATAAACTTCTCAGGCTCTTTCTGGTAGCCACGGATATTACGGCAGGATTCATGATGGATAACCAAGCCTTTACCCGGACTGATATGGGCAATAATGGGGTCACCAGGAATCGGACGGCAGCACTTGGCAAAAGTAATAAGGACACCATCGGCACCTTTAATTGCCAGATTACGTGTGCCAGAAGTTGCCAGTGTGGATGGGTCACCCAGCAGGTTTTTAGCCACCACCACACTCATTGCATTACCCAAGCCAATTTCCGCCAGCAAATCATCCAGCGTCGCCAGCTTCATGCGATCCAGTTCATGTTTGATATTTTCTTCAGGAATATCAGACAGTTTTCGACCATTCCCTAAAGCATGATTCAGTAATCGGCGGCCAAGGCTTACCGACTCATCACGTTTCAGGTTTTTCAGCAATTGACGAATTTTGGCGCGTGCTTTAGAGCTGACAACAAAATTCAGCCAGGCGGCATTGGGCCTTGCACCTGGGGCGGTAATTATCTCAACAGTCTGACCACTGCTCAGTGACTGAGAAAGTGGATAGGGCTGGCGGTCAACACGCGCGCCGACACAGGCATGACCAATATCGGTATGCACGGCATAAGCAAAATCGACAGGCGTTGCACCGGCAGGGAGTTCAACAATACGCCCTTCCGGAGTGAAAACGTAAATCTCATCAGGGAACAAATCAGATTTTACACTTTCAATAAATTCAAATGAGCTGCCCGCGCTTTGCTGTAACTCCAGCAAACTTTGCATCCAGCGCTGAGCGCGGATTTGTGCGGTGGTGCCGGACTCACCTTGCTCTTTATAAGCCCAGTGTGCAGCAACCCCCATTTCAGCCATCTGATCCATATCTTCAGTACGGATTTGCACTTCTACCGGAACCCCATGAGGACCGATTAATGAGGTATGCAATGATTGATAGCCGTTAGCTTTAGGGATGGCAATATAGTCTTTTACGCGACCAGGACGCGGTTTATACAGACTGTGAGCCTGCCCCAACACCCGATAGCACGTATCGACTTCTTTAACGATAACCCGAAAAGCATAGATATCCATGATGGAGTGGAAACGTTGCTCCTTCAGATTCATCTTGCAATAGATGGAATAGAGATGCTTTTCTCGACCACTGACACGGCAAGGTATCCCAGCCTCCGCCAGACGCCCTTCAATCTCCGCCAGAATTTTTTGAATCATCTCTTTGCGGTTACCACGAGCAGCTTTCACCACTTCTTTAATTACGCGGTAGCGATTGGGGTAGAGCGCTTCAAAACCCAGCTCTTCCAGCTCGGTTTTTAAATGATGAATACCCAGCCGGTGGGCCAGTGGGCTATATATTTCAAGGGTTTCACGGGCAATACGGCGACGCTTATCCGGGCGTAAGGAGCCCAGAGTTCGCATATTATGGGTGCGGTCAGCCAGCTTGATCAAAATGACGCGGATATCCTGCACCATCGCCATGATCATTTTGCGGAAGTTTTCCGCCTGGGCTTCTTTCTTGTCACGGAAGTTCAGTTTATCGAGTTTAGAGACACCCTCGACCAGCTCGGCTACGCTTTTCCCAAACAACTGCTCCATATCTTGATATGTGGCAGGAGTATCTTCAATGACGTCATGTAACAGCGCCGCCATTAAGGTTTCGTAATCGAGCCGCATCTCCGCGAGAATGCAGGCCACAGCAACCGGGTGAGTGATATAAGGCTCACCACTGGAGCGTGTCTGACCCTCGTGAGCATCACGCGCGACAAGATATGCCTGTTTGAGGCGCTTAATCTGCTCCTCTGGCAGGTAACGTTGAATCAGCAGATTCAGGCTTTCAAACAGGTACAAGGCAGACTCGCTGTCTAATTAACGACGACCTTCAGCAATAGCGGTTACCGCTTGGATCTCTGCGGCTTCCTGCTCTTGCTGTTCTTGGCGTTCACGCACATCGAGAATCTGATTAGTAATCAGGCCTTCTTCGATTTCACGCAACGCAATCACAGTAACTTTATCGTTTTCTTCTGGGACCAGTGCGTCTTTACCGCCGGACTGGATTTGACGTGCCCGACGAGCAGCGACCAACACCAGGTCAAAACGGTTACCAATTTTCTCTACAGCGTCTTGAACAGTTACGCGTGCCATAATTCTGCTACTCCACAGGTGACGAAATGACTGGGCATGATACTGAAACTCTGTTCAGTCTGCCAATAATTTGGTGATTAAAGCGTCATGCCGCTGTTTCTGGCGGCCTAAACGCAGTCGTTCAGCGCGAATAATGGTTTTCAGATCAGACAATGCCAGATTGAAGTCATCATTCACGATTAAATAATCATATTCTGCATAATGGGTCATTTCCGCGACAGCTTGCGCCATTCGCTTTGCAATAACCTCTTCACTATCTTGCCCACGGCCGCGTAAACGGCGATCCAATTCTTCTTTGGATGGGGGCAAAATAAAGATACTGCGCGCGGTCGGCATTTTTGCGCGAATTTGCTGCGCGCCTTGCCAGTCGATATCTAAAAACACATCAACACCGGTTGCGAGAACCTGCTCAATTGCCAGACGTGAGGTGCCATAGTAATTCTCAAATACTTTGGCATGCTCAAGAAAAGCATCGTCATCAATCATCTGGCAAAACTCTTCCGTGGAAACAAAGAAGTAATGCTCGCCGTGATTCTCCCCAGGACGTTTAGCACGCGTGGTATGAGAAATAGAAACCTGCGTGTCGTACAAAGGTTGTGTTTTTAACAAAGCCTGAATCAGGCTTGATTTCCCTGCCCCACTGGGTGCGGAAACTATGTATAGCGTACCTTGAACCATGATGACGTTTCAGTTGATTAGGTTGATATGTAGAAAGCAGAAGTGTGAATCTCCGCACAGTATACACGGCTGCTACGCGTCATGCAGCGTTACAAAGCATTTCACCTGAATGTTTCGCTCATAAACAGCACGTTTTTATGATTTTGCGGGAAGCATTGCGTAATTTCGGCTTGTTTCAGCAAGTGAAAAAGTATTCTTCGATCACTCCCGCATCTGAGTTTTTTCGCCTTCGACGGAGGCGCTATTTCAGGTTTTACTGCCACTCATCAAAGGGAGGTACTGATGAATGTGCATAAAATGAAAATACTAAGCCTATTGATGGTTAGTTTTATAAGTTGGCAAATCAGAGCCGAATCTGTCTGCCCCGAATGGTCAGAAAAAAGAATGTCGGGAGAGATGCATCTTCTGGAGAAGCAGCTAGATCAGTGGAATATAGCTTATCACCAGCAGGGTATTAGCCCGATTGCAGATGATATTTACGATCAGTTGCAGGATAAATTGCATAGGTGGCGTTTATGTCTTGGGTTACCTGATAAAACGGATAACAGACTCATACCAGGTAATGGAAAGATACTTCATCCTGTTGCCCACACCGGCTTAAAAAAACTTAAAGATGAAGCTGCGCTGATTAGTTGGATGACAGGGCGAAAAGACCTTTGGGTGCAACCCAAAATAGACGGAGTTGCAGTCACATTGGTGTATCAGGCGGGAAAATTAACCCAAGTTTTGAGCCGAGGAAATGGCTTGAAAGGCCAAAACTGGACTGATAAAGCACCATTTATTTCTGCTATTCCTCAATATATTACCAGCGCTCCCCCCTTATTAACTCTGCAAGGGGAAGTATTTCTGCAAATGGAGAGCCATCAACAGGCGCAATCAGGGGGCGTCAATGCCAGAGCATCTGTTGCAGGGGCTCTGATGCGTAAGTCTGTATCCCCATTGCTAGCTAAACTGGGTATTTTTATCTGGGCATGGCCGGATGGGCCAAAAAGTATGGTGGAAAAGAGCCGATTGTTACAAGAAATGGGCTTTCCTCTAACTGCACACTACAGCGAACCCGTCATTTCCAGTAGTGATGTTGCCCAGTGGCGGAATCGCTGGTTTAAAATGCCACTACCTTTTGTGACTGATGGAGTGGTTGTCCGTCAAGACAATGTGCCCGCGGGGCGTTATTGGCAGGCAACACCAGGAAACTGGTCTGTGGCGTGGAAATATCCGCCTCCCCAGCAAATAACTGAAATCAAAGATATCCATTTTACTGTTGGGCGCACTGGCAAAATCACAGCTATTTTACAGGTTGTACCGGTAAAAATTGATGATAAATGGATTCGTCGAGTGAATATTGGATCGATTGCCCGTTGGAAGCAGTGGGATATTGTACCTGGAGATCAAGTTACTATCTCATTAGCTGGGCAGGGTATTCCACGTTTGGATAAGGTTATCTGGCGCGTGAGCCAGAGGCAGGAGATTGTGCCGCCAGACGCAGATAAATTCCATCAGTTAACTTGCTTTCGCCGTTTACCTTTTGAGTGCGAACCTCAGTTCTTATCTCGCTTAGCATGGCTTAGTGGTACAAACGGGTTAGATATGCAGAGTGTGGGAAATGGGCTTTGGCGCGAACTTATCCATCATGGGCTTATCAATGATCTACTCGATTGGTTATCACTGTCTGTAGAGCAAATTGCGGCGGTTCCAGGTATTGGGCAAGGCCGGGCAGAAAAGATTTATCAGCAATTTCAACGTGCCAGACAACAGCCTTTTTCTCAATGGTTACAGGCTTTGGGATTCCCACAAGGAATACCTCTTGATTCTCCGTGGCACTCTTTACGGCAACGGAGTATTGCCGAATGGCGTTTAATGCCGGGCATTGGGCAGGTTAGAGCAAAACAGATTAATCATTTTTTGCTTCACCCAGAAGTACAGATGATGGCTGACTTCTTATCACAGCAGGGAATTGCAGGATTCAGCCCCGAAGAGTAGTTATCTCGGGTTTGGGTTAATGTTCAGGATGCTCATACTTGAATACTGGTAAGCCAAGCCGAAATCTCAGTGCCAGCAATCGAGCACTCAAGCCAGTGACCAACGTAATAATAACAACCCAGTTATGAGATAGCGGTGTGTATTGTAGGGCGATATAGATCCACGCGGCAGCAAATGAGATACCGGCATAAATTTCTTTCTGAAATACCAGAGGGATGCAGTTACAGAACATATCGCGCAGGACACCGCCAAAGACACCGGTAATTACAGCCGCTATGGCTGCAATGATAGTACTGTGCCCCATATCGAGAGCAATTTGTGCACCAATAATAGAAAAAACGATCAGCCCGATAGCATCAAGTACTAAAAATAGATGACGCAAGTGCTTCATTAATGGTGCCATCCATGTTGTGACAATAGCAGCAACAGCGACAATCACAATATATTCAGGATGCTTAACCCATCCAAGCGGATAGTGACCCAGCAGCATATCTCTGACTGAACCGCCACCAATAGCAGTTGCCGATGCAATAATGATGACGCCAAACATATCCATCTGACGGCGACCAGCAGCCAGTGCACCGGTCATGGCTTCAGCGGTGATACCGATAATATAAAGAACACTGAGTAGCATATTGAATGTAATTTCTTAAGGGCGACAAAGTCGGCAGAGTAGCCATTAAGCAAAGTTATCACGACTGAGATTTTCTAAGCCATACACTTCGGATTATTTAATCTAATTCAAATATTTATTACCTGCTTAAAATAACTTAATAAAAAAACAAGAGTAGAATTATCAATCATTAATAAATCTAGGGTAAAAATCAATTATTGAGATGAAGTTAGCAAGTATTTGAGGATAATCCTACCTGATTGCAGAGTGACTCATCCAATGGTAGCTTTTATCTCTATTTTATCTTTTATTTCAGTGGGATTCTTCATGAGTCAGTGTATTCAATCGTTCCAATATCGTGCGGTGTTCTTGGCTGGCATCGCAGCGGTTGGAGTATTACTCAGCGGCTGCGTTGATAGAACGGGTCAGGCAAACTCAGCAACGATTAAAGCTTCCCCTTCCACCTGTATTAAAGGTGAGCCGATGACACAAACGACGCTCTATTTTGGTTTGAACCGGCCTCATGGCCCGGTTATTTCAGCCACTGAATGGCAGTCTTTTGTTGATAATGATGTGACCAGCCGTTTTAAAGATGGTCTGACAGTTATTGATGCTAAAGGGCAATGGTTAGGTAATGATGGCACTGTAGCTAAAGAAAACAGTAAGGCATTGGTACTTATCCATAAAGCTGACAAAGAAACTGCTATTGAAACTTTACGCACCCACTATAAACAGCAGTTTGCGCAAGAATCGGTTATGCGAGTTGACGCTGCTGTTTGTGTTGATTTTTAGCGGCGAGTATTGGACTGGAATTTTTGGCCTTTTATCTCCTTATTAGAGGTAAAAGGCCGGTGATATTATTGATTTTATTCAGTCAGAGTGAGCTTTTACAAAACAAGCCCGGCAATGGTTGCAGAAAGTAAACTAACCAAAGTTGAACCATACACTAGCTTTAATCCAAATCGTGAAACCACATTACCCTGCTGTTCATTCAGACCTTTAATCGCTCCCGCGACAATACCAATAGAAGCAAAGTTAGCAAAAGAGACTAAAAATACAGAAAGAATACCCAAACCTCGTGGAGACATTTCGGCAGCCACTTTTTTTAGCTCAATCATGGCAACGAACTCATTTGCCACCAATTTGGTCGCCATAATACTTCCTGCATGCAACGCATCTTGAGCTGGTATGCCAATTAATAGCGCCAGTGGATAAAATAGATATCCCAGCACTCCTTGGAAACTGATATGGAATAAGGTACTAAATAAAGCATTAATCGCTGAAATGATAGCAATAAACCCGATTAACATTGCGGCTATTATCATCGCGATTTTAAATCCAGCCAGAATATACTCCCCAAGCATTTCAAAAAAGCTTTGGTCGTCATGCAGGTTATTTAGTTTTAACTCAGGTTCCTCTGTTACGGGGTAAGGATTAATAATTGAAAGTACAATAAAAGTACTAAACATATTCAGTATGAGCGCTGTTACAACAAATTTTGGTTCTATCATGGTCATATAAGCACTAACAATTGACATAGAGACAGTCGACATTGCCGTGGCTGCCATGGTGTACATTCTGCGTGGCGATATATCGGCGATAATGCCTTTATAGGCAATGAAATTCTCTGATTGCCCCAGAATCAACGTACTCACAGCATTGAATGACTCTAGTTTACCCATGCCATTTACTTTGGATAGCAGGGTGCCTATAACCCGTATGATGAGGGGTAATATACGAAAATGCTGCAAAATACCAATCAATGCAGATACGAAAATGATTGGACAAAGAACGTTCAGGAATATAAATGCCAGGCCTTGCTCATTCATCCCGCCAAAAACAAAACTGGTACCTATTGAAGCAAATTTCATCAAAGATTCGAATAATCCAGCAAAATACCTTATTGCACCTAACCCACTTTCCGAATGTAAAAAGAAATAAGCTAGAGCAATCTCTATAATCAGTAGCTGAAAAATATAACGAAGTTTGATGTTTTTCCGATCATGACTAGCTAGTAAAGCCAAAACTGCTATCGCAATCAATGCCAAAAGAAAATGCAGAATCTGCAACATAAGAAATCCGTCAGGGATAAAATTCAGTCAGCATTTTATCCATATCAGAAGATTTTTTTCATCTGAAATTTAATCCTCTTAAAAAGATATATTCTACCGATTCTTTAATCGCGCGTTAAAGATGCCAGTTGTTTAAATTTTCACTGTTTTACTCATCATTTATCCATTGGGTGACTCACTATTTATCTGCCAGCTGAAATTGCCGTAATTAAGGCAAATGCAGCGCTTCCTCAAGGAGGATTAGGCGATAGGGCTACTTGTGTTTAACTCACTCATTGGATGGAATATGAATATGATTAATCTGCCTAGCTGCCGTTCATTTACCGAAGCCGGCCATTTATCTCAAATATCTGCTTATTACGAAGAAGGTCGCAATACTTTATGGATGTTACTTCGTGCCCATCCTCGGCCTTGTTTTAACCTAGAGTTAATTGAAAATATTATGACATTGGCTCAGGCTGCTAAGGAGTCAAAATTACCGATAGATTTTTGGGTAACAGGCTCAGTCGTACCTAATATGTTTAATGTGGGGGGCGATTTGAACTTTTTCGCCCAAATGATTAAGAATCGTAAGCGAGAAGCGCTAATGGCATATGCTCGTGCTTGTGTCGATTGTGTTCATGCCGCTTCTCGCGGATTTGATACCGGTGCTATCTCTATTGCGATGATTGAAGGCAGCGCATTAGGTGGGGGGTTTGAGGCGGCATTGGCTCATCATTTTGTGTTGGCACAGACAACCGCCAGAATGGGTTTTCCGGAGATTGCATTTAATTTATTTCCTGGCATGGGGGGATATTCACTGGTCGCCAGAAAGGCGGGTATGAGGGTGGCAGAACAACTGATTTGGACTGGGGAATCTCACGCGGCTGAGTGGTATGAGAGCCGAGGGTTAGTTGATAAGCTATTTCAGCCTGGAGATGCTTATATTGCGACACGCACATTTATAGACACTATCAGGCCTAAGCTAAATGGTATGAGGGCGATGGTTCGAGTCCGGCAGCGTGTTTTACAATTAACACGTTCTGAATTAATGGACATTACAGAAGACTGGGTTGACTCTGCATTTTCTATTGAGCCGAAAGATATCGCCTATATTGAAAGGCTGGTTACGCTGCAAGATAGGCATACTTCGGGGATACCAAAAGCGATATAGTTTTATATCTAATTAGTTTTTACATCTAATCCAGTAAAAGGTGAGGGTGTTGTGTTACCAGCCAATGCTCCAGTTTATCTGCGGGCATTGGTTTGGCGTAAAGAAATCCCTGTTTCTCATCAACGCCAATAGAATCCAGGAATTCCTCTTCCTCTTTCGTTTCCACTCCTTCGGCAATGACTTGCATTTTTAGTGCCTCGGCGACAACAATAATGGCTCTTACCAAAGATTGTGAAATAGGATTAGTGTCAATATGGCGCACAAAACTTTGATCCAGTTTAATGGCATCTATAGGGATGCGCGCTAACTGGGAGAGTGAAGAATAACCAGTACCAAAATCATCTAAGTGAACTTGAGCACCTAAGTGGCGTAGCTGTTTCATTATATTGATAGCGGCATCTTCATTATCAATTAAGCAACTTTCAGTTAATTCAACATCGACCAGGCTAGACTCCAACTCACAGGCTTCAAGAGACTCAATAAAACTGGTGACGATAGCTTCATCAATTAATTGTCGGGCAGAAACATTGACTGCAATTCGTAGGTTAATGCCACGTTTTTTCCAATCTACCGCCTGTTGCATAGACGTTTGGAGTACCCATTTACCCAAGGGTCTGATAAGCCCAGATTCTTCCGCATATGAGATAAACTCCTGAGGAGCAATTAAACCTCGTTCAGGCGATAGCCATCTGACGAGAGCTTCGACACCGAGTACTTTTCCCGTTTTGGTGGATATTTTGGGTTGGTAAAAGATTTGTAATTGATGTTGTTCTATGGCTTTTCGTAAGTTGGTATCGAGCCAAACATACTCGGATACTTTTTTATTCATCTGTTGCGAGAAGATGGAATAGGTTTGTTTCCCATGTTCCTTCGCGGTATACATGGCTGTATCCGCACTGCGGATAATATTTTCCAGCGTATCACCATGCTCTGGGCATAGCGCAATACCAATCGAACAGCCGGTATATACCTCGATCAATCCAACTCGGAATGGTAATTTCATGCGGTTGAGAATTCGCTGTGTGGTTGTTTCCAGCAAATCCAAGGTGGCGTTTTCGACCAGAACAATAAACTCATCGCCCCCTAACCGGGCAAGCATTTCGTTGTTACCTAAGCAACCTAAAATTGCCAGCGAGACATCTTTCAGTAATCGATCACCAAACATATGACCATAGTGGTCATTTACTTTTTTGAAGTTATCGAGATCGAGATAAATAATACCCACTGAGCTGTCACCGCGGGTTTGGATTGCGCTGTTAATACGCTCATGAATGGCATGACGGTTAGGCAAACCGGTAATCATATCGGTATTAGCCAAAATCCTAAGGCGCTCTTGGGCGCGTCGTTCTTTGGTAATGTCAGTGCCGGAACAGATAAGATAGCGTTCGTTTTTTCCGCTACCGCTGTGAACAAATTTATTGCGAAATAAGAAGAGACGCTTTCCTTTGACGGTATTAACCCAACGTTCCGCTTCATAAGATGCACCGCGCTGAAAAAACCCCTCAATATTCTTCCGTGATGAGGCTCCTTCCTTGGCGGTCATAAATAAGTCGTAAACATTTTTGCCAATAACATCCTGCTCTTTCTTACCGGTATATTCCTCGCTAAGGTGGTTAAATCGCTGTACGCAGCCATCTTTATCGAGAATCACAATCACTGAGTTGGCTTCAGAAACAACCTGTTCCGCAAAAGAAAGGCCCATAACCAAATCACGAGCGACAGATTCAGTATCGGCATAGGCTGAGGCTGTTCCTCCCCATTCTTTATCATTAATTTTTCGGCCAACAAGATGCAAATGAAGGGGGTGACCATAAATTTCAATTTCAATATCTAAACTGGCGGTAATACCGGTTAATCCCCGGATTTTCATTGTTTGAACAGAATTAAGAGGTATCGCAATATTTGCTATCTCTTTAATTGCCGACAGTTCTAAAGCCTGGCTATCAAAGGCAAGCCGCCAAAATGGGCTATGAGTACCAAAGTAGGTATTGAGGATCGACGTGTCTTGGTCTTGGAACATATGCGATCCCCTAAAAGTGTATATGTGTCTTTTACTTACCTTCGTCAGAAATTAAGAAGGCTCTATTTCTGGACTTCCCAGTAATGATAATCATCCTGACCTGTAGAGCATGGCTCTACCCAGAGTGCCCACCTAATAAAGTATATGTGTAATTTATTCATACCAGATCGTAGATAGTAGCGATAATCATAGTAAATGCTCTTCCTACTTTCAGGTTGTGATGAAAGTTAAGCATGAAAAAAATAAAAGACACTATTTTTTATATTGTTATGCTCATTTAGGCTAAATCCTAAAATGAGAAACGAAAGATGTGAAACACTTTACTGAGGTGTTTAATGAGGGATAAGTATACTTTTAAGCAAGTTGATGATGAACGTACGTCAGTGACAGCAATCTGCATATTTCATTTGAACTGTGGTCACTATCAGCTAAAACCAATTCGGGAATTTATGCTGCCACCAATAATGACGGCATTCCAGGGGGAATTCCTTGTTTTTTATCTTACTTAAACCGGCTGTTATTTAAAAATTAAGTACCATTCCAACTCCCACCTCTTCTATATCAACCGCACCGGCTAGTGCTATTTTGGCTTTTAAGTCAGTACAATGGCAGGGATAGAGTGCTTGTGCATTGAGTTGCTTAAAATAGTCGGATGTTCTGGTGAGGGTAGATGTTTCTGCATTTAATAGATGAAACCCACCAATAACAGCTCGAACGCGTTTATCGCCTGTCACTTTAATTGCATAATCAATAATATTGCAGACTCCAGAGTGAGAGCAACCGGTAATAATCACGATCCCCTCAGGGCTGGTATAAACTATCGCGCTGTCATCTATGACAAAATCGTCAACTTCATGACCGCAACAATTGATAGTTTTTCCAATAGGATGCAGCCCTTCAAAATCATTACTGCGTACTATTTCACCTAAAAAAAGCAAATTGTCAGTAAGATAATAAACACCAGTCTGATTAATCCGTTCGAAAAATGAAGGGTAACTATCGGCCGGTAAGTTAGCACCTATTGATTTATCTTCATGGTATTTGGGTACAAAAGCACTGGGGTGAGCTACTAGCTTTATTTTCTTCACGCTAGGGTAGTTGGTTCGGTCAAGATGTTGAGCGAGATGGGTTAAGCCCCAGCTATGATCATTATGACCATGAGAGATAATTACACTATCGATATCGCTGATATCAATACCCAGAATTGACGCATTACGTAGAAAAACGTCAGAGTAGCCTGTATCAAAAAGGTATGTTTTCCCATCAATTTTAAGGTGATAACAGACACCTGGCTCGGCTGTCAGATATTTATCTATTAGAGTATTGTTATCAACCAGCACAGTTAACTGCATGTGTTTTCCCTTTTTTACTCATATTATTCCGATCTCCCATGGCTGATACTGTGTGAAGTGGCAAGCAGCATATCGAGGTCTGATGTTGGCACCAGCGCCTTGGGTATTGCACTGATAATATTGCCTCTGAAATTGTTGAAAGTAATCGGCAATTGATTCTATTTGTTCAACATACTGCAGATGACGGGGAAAAAACAACGAATGCCCCATGTTGTTTAAAATCAGGCGCGGGCTTGTTTAACTTTTCAATTAGCCTTTTACCTGAAATGTGGCTTTGTAAAAACCGGCCGCACAGAACTGGATGGCGAAGGGAGGGCTTTTCCGCTGCTTCACTTGGCGAAGGCAGAATAATAAAAACCCAGATTTCTCCGGGTCTTAGCAAAACTGGTAAATATAAGCAGTTACTCGATATTCTGGATCTGTTCGCGCATTTGCTCAATAAGCACTTTCAGCTCAATGGCTGAGTTGGTCACTTCGGCGTTGATCGATTTTGATGCCAGCGTATTCGATTCGCGGTTAAATTCCTGCATCATAAAATCAAGGCGACGACCGACGGCTTCTTTCTTCTTCAGGATATTGTGCGTTTCTTTGACGTGTGCTTCCAGACGGTCCAGCTCTTCAGCTACATCTACACGCTGCGCCATTAGCACTAACTCCTGCTCCAGGCGGGTATTTTCCAGCTGAACTTGCGCTTCTTCCAGCTTGTTCAGCAGGCGCTCACGCTGCCACTGCAAGATGTTTGGCATATGCGCACGAACTTTAACAATTTCTGCACTAACACCATCAAGACGCTGTTCGATCAGTGCCTTCAGTGCCGCACCTTCGGTTTCGCGAGAAATGATAAAATCATCTAGAACAATATCAAGTGCTTGTATTAGCTCGGTGCTGATGGCATCCAAGTCTTGTTCTTCGGCGGCCATAACTCCCGGCCAGCGCAAAATATCGACTGGATTGATTTCACCTTCATCACTTTGCATTTTGACCCAGTTACCGGCTTCTACTAATTGTTTTGCCAGTTTTTCATTAAGGATCAAAGAGCTTTGTGCGCTGGCATCCAGCTCAAAACGCAGATTGCACTCAATTTTGCCGCGAGTTAAGCGGCCACGGATGCGTTCACGAATAACCGGCTCCAGACTGCGGAACTGTTCTGGCAAACGAATGTAAGTTTCTAAGTAGCGTTGGTTAACGGAACGCAGCTCCCAGGCTGCGCTGCCCCATTCGCCTTTAATATCACGCCGGGCGTAGGCGGTCATGCTGCGGATCATTGTTGCGTACCCGTTTTAAAGAAAAGATGCGGGGATTATAGCCTCCAGGGCGCAGGCAGGATAGGCATTACATCACTAAGGCCGTATAATGCGCGACCAATATCGATTTAAAGCCGGAGAAAGCCCATGCGTCCAGCAGACCGAGCAGCACAACAAGTCCGCCCATTGACCCTGACCCGTAATTACACGAAACACGCTGAAGGTTCAGTGTTGGTTGAGTTTGGCGATACCAAAGTATTGTGCACCGCCACGGTTGAAGAGGGTGTTCCACGCTTTCTGAAAGGCCAAGGCCAGGGCTGGATAACCGCTGAATATGGCATGTTACCGCGCTCGACCCACAGCCGTAATGCGCGCGAAGCTGCAAAAGGCAAACAAGGCGGCCGTACTTTAGAAATTCAACGTCTGATTGCTCGCTCTTTGCGTGCGGCAGTAGATTTGAAGAAGTTAGGTGAATTCACCATCACTTTAGACTGCGATGTATTGCAGGCGGATGGTGGCACTCGTACTGCCTCAATCAGTGGTGCTTGTGTAGCTTTAGCCGACGCGCTGAATAAGCTGGTGGCCAGTGGTAAATTGAAAGCAAACCCAATGAAAGGGCTGGTTGCGGCAGTTTCTGTTGGTATCGTTAAAGGCGAAGCCCTGTGCGATTTGGAATACGTAGAGGATTCTGCGGCAGAAACAGATATGAACGTGGTGATGATGGAAGATGGCCGAATGATTGAGGTGCAAGGCACCGCAGAAGGCGAACCGTTTAGCCATGAAGAGTTATTGACGTTGTTGGCTCTGGCTCGGGGAGGGATAGAAACTATCTTCCAGGCGCAGAAAGCGGCGTTGGAACAATAATTGATTTAGGCGACTTGGTAGTCGCCTTTTTTTTACCCGCTAACCAAGAAGTTATGCACAGATAGAAGCAGTGCATCAGGTTTGCGGTGTACCAAATTAATAAACACAGTGATTAACGAAAGCGGTCACAATCTGGAGAGGAGAAGTACCAATGAAAGCCTATCAGCGCGAGTTTATCGAGTTTGCGCTTAACAAGCAGGTGTTGAAGTTTGGCGAATTTACCCTGAAGTCTGGGCGGATTAGCCCCTATTTCTTTAATGCAGGATTGTTTAATACCGGGCTTGATCTGGCAAAACTCGGGCGTTTTTATGCTGCGGCATTAATGGATTGTGGCGTAGAGTTCGATCTCTTATTTGGGCCAGCATATAAAGGCATCCCTATTGCGACGACCACTGCTGTAGCACTGGCTGAGCACCATAATCGTGATGTGCCTTATTGTTTCAACCGCAAAGAAGCAAAAGATCACGGCGAAGGCGGCAGCTTGGTAGGAAGCCCGTTACAAGGCCGAGTTATGCTGGTGGATGATGTGATAACCGCCGGTACTGCCATTCGTGAATCAATGGAGATTATCAATGCGCAGGGCGCGGCTCTGGCTGGTGTGATGATTTCATTAGACCGTCAGGAACGTGGCCGTGGTGAGATATCTGCGATTCAGGAAGTGGAGCGTGATTATCACTGCAAAGTTATTGCGATTGTGACGCTCAATGATGTGATCAGTTATCTGGAAGAGAAACCAGAAATGGCCAATCATTTGACAGCAGTACGCCACTACCGCGAACAGTACGGCGTTTAAGATTTCCTAAATCAAGAATACAAAAAAGGGCTATTTAGCCCTTTTTATATAATTCAAAAACTCAACTTAAATTGAGTTTATTGGAGCTGAGCCACAATTAGAGGCCAGCGAGCATCAAATTCTTGCGTCGGCCGGTAGCGAAATTCCGAACGAACAAAACGTGAGAGCATCCCTTCACAAAACGCCAGTAGCTGTGTTGCCAGCAGGGCTTCATCATGGATAAAACCTTGCCCATCGCGCAGTTTTTTCTCACGCAGAACCTGACGTAGCTGTACTTCAATTCGCTCAAACAACTGGTTAATGCGCCCTTGCAAGCGGTCTTGCTCGAACATCAATGCATGCCCGGTCATAATGCGAGTCAGCCCTGGATTGCGTTCTGCAAACCCCAATACCAGTAGCAGGATCAGCCGGAGGCGATTAAACGTCTCTTTTTCATCTTGCAGAATCAAATTGATGCGGGACATCAGACTGTCTTCAATAAACTCGATCAGGCTATCAAACATCCGCGTTTTACTGGGGAAATGACGATAAAGCGCTGCTTCCGAAACCCCCACATTTGCGGCGAGTTTGGCGGTAGTAATGCGTTGGCTGCCGTCGCTGGATTCCAGCATTTGCGCTAAAGCCTGCAAAATTTCCTCGCGCCTGTTCCTTTTCGTATTTTCTTTTTCTGCCATGTCCGAGTAGACCCTTGCTAAAAATGACTTAATAACAAAAACCCAAATACCGGCCGCACTAAGGCCAGGCCCCGGCGGCTTATGTGATAGCTTTTTTACGGTATTGAGGTCTAGGGTAGGTTATTGGCGTCCAGAATGACCAAAACCACCGGTACCACGTTCACTAAGATCAAAATCTTCAACCAGATTGAATTCTGCTTGTACAACAGGAACAAATACCATTTGTGCGATGCGCTCGCCGGGTTCGATAGTGAAAGGCTGTTGACCACGGTTCCAGACGGACACCATCAACTGACCTTGATAATCAGAATCAATCAGCCCGACCAGATTACCTAATACCACACCGTGTTTATGTCCGAGCCCTGAACGCGGCAAAATAACAGCAGCCAGTGAGCTATCGCCGATATGTATTGCCAAGCCTGTCGGTAACAATGTTGTTTGCCCTGGAAGTAAATCCACGGCTTCACTTAGACAGGCACGTAAATCCAGGCCGGCTGAGCCTTCGGTTGCATAAGTTGGTAAGGGAAATTCATTGCCAACACGTGGGTCCAGAATTTTAATGTCGATTTTTTTCATCATAACGGCTGACAATCTCGTCTATTAAATGCTGACTGAGGAGGTGCTTATCGCTGAGCGGTAAACGTTTCTCGCCAGTCGGCCAAAAAAGGTGCAAGGCATTAGTATCACTGTTAAAACCATGCTCTGCGAGCGATACATCATTAGCGCAAATAAGGTCCAGATTCTTCCGCACTAGTTTTTGTCGCGCGTATTCTTCCACATTCTGGGTTTCGGCAGCAAATCCAACAACAAATGGACGTTTTTTAGTCATCGCAGCGACCCCAGCGACAATATCTGGATTTTTCACCAATTTAAGGGTGATCTCATCGCCCTGTTTTTTTATTTTCTCGTCAGAAACCTGCTCGGCGCGGTAATCCGCTACCGCAGCACAAGAAATAAAAATATTCTGCTGGGCTGCTAAGTTCTGAACTGTTTGTTGCATTTCTAGCGCACTGACAACATCAATACGATTCACTCCCGATGGAGTAGGGAGCGTCACTGGCCCGGCAACCAGAGTAACTTTTGCCCCTCTGGCAGCGGCTGCTTGAGCGATGGCGAAGCCCATCTTGCCCGAACTTTGATTGCTGATAAAGCGCACTGGATCAAGTGCCTCACGGGTCGGCCCGGCGGTAATCATGACACTCAAATGTTGCAAGTCTTGTTTTGCAGAAAAATGATCATGCGCCAGCGCGACAATTTCCAGTGGGTCTAGCATTCTACCTGGGCCAACATCCCCACAAGCCTGACTACCGCTGTCTGGCCCCCATAACAGCATGCCACGACTGGCGAGCGTCTGTAGGTTTGCTTGAGTCGCTGCTGCACGATACATCTGCTGATTCATGGCGGGCACGGCTGCAATAGGAGCCGCAGTTGCCAGGCAAACGGTGGTCAGCAAATCATTTGCCATCCCAGTGGCTACTCTGGCCAGTAAATCAGCGGTAGCTGGAGCCATGATGACTAAATCAGCCCATTTACCTAGTTCAATATGACCCATTGCCGCTTCTGCCGCGGGGTCGAGTAAATCATCAGAGACGGGGTAGCCCGAGACTGCTTGCAGCGTGAGTGGCGTAATGAACGCTTTTGCCGCGTGAGTCATCACCACGCGTACCTCTGCGCCTCTGTCGCGCAAGCGGCGTACCAGCTCAGGAGATTTATACGCGGCGATACCCCCGCTAATCCCGAGCACAATCTTTTTACCAGAAAGATGTTTGCCGGAGAGTCCCGTCATCATGATTGTCCGAATGAAAGCCGTAAGAGGCGATATTTTAGCATAACCATTGAGTAGATTAGCTATCAGGACGTTCTCTGATGCCATCAATCGTCAATTTTGCGAGACGTTACGCATGTGGCTCATGGCGACTTAGTCGAGTGAAAAGTCTTATGGCATGCTGCCCACGCGGTTTAGGGATAACGGGGGCCAGGAATGGAAGAGTGGTATGGGCAGGTTGCCCCAAGGGAAAAATTACTTAAATATGGTGCTGCGGTACTGACAGATGCCGAGTTACTCGCCATTTTTCTGCGTACAGGTATTCCGGGAATGCATGTGATGCAGATGGCTGAGTATTTGATTGAAGAGTTCGGTTCACTTTATGGGCTGATATCTGCGGATTATCAGGCGTTATGTGCCAAAAAAGGGATTGGTGTTTCGAAATATAGTCAGATTCAGGCCATTGCAGAACTGGCTGGCCGCTGTTTTTCATCCCACTTGATGCAGGAAAGTGTCCTGCAAAATCCCGAGATAACCCAAAAGTTTCTACAAAATATTCTTTCCCATCGCGAACGAGAGATTTTTTTAGTGATGTTTTTGGATAACCAGCATCGTGTTATTCGCCATGAGGAGATGTTTACTGGTACCATCAGTAGCGTTGAGATTCATCCGAGGGAAATTGTGCGTGAAGCGCTTAAGGTTAATGCCGCCGCGCTGATTCTAGCGCATAATCACCCTTCGGGTAAGGCTGAACCGAGCCAAGCCGACCGTTTGATGACTACGCAGGTGATAAAAGCCTGTTCATTATTAGATATTCGTGTGCTCGATCATTTAGTGGTTGGCCGGGGTGAATGTGTCTCATTTGCTGAACGGGGATGGCTTTAGAGCAATAATAATTGATCCTTTCTGGATCTTTAGCTGTTCGGGACTTGAGCACTTACGCTTCAGAGCGTATACTACGCCACCTTTGAGAATCTTGGGTTTGGCGTGAAGAGCCTATCTCAGCAGGTTTATAGCCTGGTGACAGGGGTTTCTGACCTGATGACAGTGAGTCTTCTCAGTGAATTTGCTGAGATGGGCTCTAAAGCCTGACGAGGCGGCCAAATCCTATACGAAGCTCGAGCTGATTTGATTTTTGGAGAATAGACATGTCCCGAGTCTGCCAAGTTACTGGCAAGCGCCCGGTGAGCGGTAACAACCGTTCCCACGCAATGAACGCGACCAAACGCCGTTTTCTGCCGAACCTTCACTCTCACCGTTTTTGGGTTGAGGGCGAGAAGCGCTTTGTAACTCTGCGTGTATCTGCTAAAGGTATGCGTGTTATTGATAAGAAGGGTATCGAAACGGTCTTGGCCGAAATTCGCGCCCGCGGTGAGAAGTATTAAGGAACTGAATCATGGCTAAAGGTGTTCGCGAGAAGATCAAGCTAGTTTCTTCTGCTGGTACTGGTCACTTCTATACCACTACGAAGAACAAGCGTACTAAGCCGGAAAAATTGGAATTGAAGAAATTCGATCCAGTTGTCCGTCAACACGTGATCTATAAAGAAGCTAAAATTAAATAATTTTAATTTTGGTGGATTAAGAAAACCCGGCCTCGGCCGGGTTTTTTATTATATAAAGTCCAGTGAGATACGTTTAGGGAGGTTACATGCCTGAATTACCAGAAGTTGAAACCAGCCGACGCGGGATCGAACCTTATCTTGTCGGCCAAACTATCCTTTACGCCGTAGTTAGAAATACCCGTTTACGCTGGCCGGTTTCCGATGAAATCCTCGCACTCAATGATCAGCCGGTGTTAAGTGTTCAACGTAGAGCGAAATATTTGCTGATAGAGCTGAAGACTGGCTGGATTATCGTGCATCTGGGGATGTCTGGTAGCCTGCGCATTTTGCCAGAAGAAACTGAAGCAGAAAAACACGATCACGTCGATTTGGTTATCAGTAATGGCAAAATACTGCGTTATACCGATCCGCGCCGCTTTGGTGCCTGGTTATGGGCAAAAGACCTTGAAACCAGCAATGTATTAGCCCATTTAGGGCCAGAACCCTTGAGTGATGAATTTACCGCTGAATATCTGTTTGAAAAGTCTCGCAATAAACGCACTGTGGTCAAGCAGTGGCTAATGGATAACAAAGTAGTGGTCGGGGTTGGCAACATCTATGCCAGTGAATCGCTATTCACGGCGGGTATTCTGCCGGAACGTGCAGCCGGGTCATTAACCGAAACCGAGATAACGCAGCTGGTGGCAACAATCAAAGCCGTGTTATTGCACTCTATTGAGCAGGGTGGCACCACATTGCGCGATTTTTTACAGTCAGATGGTAAACCGGGTTATTTCGCGCAAGAATTACAGGTATACGGGCGGGCAGGAGAGTTATGTCGACGTTGTGGCAATGTGATTGAAATTGCAAAACATGGGCAGCGTAGCACCTTTTTTTGCCGCCACTGCCAGCATTAATTCTATTTAGCCAGTTTTGTCATCAGTGCTTTGGTGACCGGTGCAGGAAGAAATGGCGTGATGTCGCCACCGTGGCGCGCCACTTCTTTCACCAGTGAGGAAGAGATAAACGACCATTTTTCTGATGGCATCAGGAAGACACTTTCCAGTTTTGGCATTAGGTGACGGTTCATATTTGCCAGTTGCCATTCATACTCGAAATCAGAGACCGAGCGCAAACCTCGTACTAAAATATTCGCATCATGTTTTTTGGCAAACTCAGCCATCAGCTCACTAAATCCCAGAACTTCCACATTCTTCAATGGTGCCGTGACTTGCTTTGCCAATGCGACCCGCTCGGCCAGAGTAAACATCGGTTTCTTGCTGGAGCTATCTGCAATTGCCAGAATCACATGGCTAAACATTTCTGAGGCGCGGGTGACCAAGTCCAAATGCCCATTGGTAATAGGATCAAATGTCCCCGGATAAATGGCTTTAGTGATCATGAATTCTCACTTTTCTGATATTGATGGCTCAGTGCCCACAGAGCCGCATATTTATTAAAGGTATATTGCGCGTTGACTACTGCTAGCAATAGCCCTTGTTTACCATCGAGGAAGCCGGCACGTAATAGCCATGTCTTACAGAATGCCCCGAGAGTATGGCTGATAATCGCAAAATAACTGCAACTTTTACCTTGTTGATGGCGCTGATTCGCCCAAGCCTGAGCATAGTTGAGTTGTTTTCGTTGAAAGGCAAAAAAGTCACGGCAGGTCAGATGCAGCAAATCACCCGCGAGTGGGATAACTTTTGCAGAACCGCTATCAAGTGATTCATGGACTAAATCATCGTTGTAACGGTATTGGTCACGTGGATATAGCCGAGTGACTCTATCGGGATACCAGCCGCTATGGCGCATAAAACGGCCTAAAAACAGGTTCCGCCTGGCGCAGCTATAAACTGCACCTTCTTCTGGCGCCAATAACACGGTTTCGATCGCACTTTTAAGCTCTGGCGTTACGCGCTCATCAGCATCCAGCATCAAAATATAATCGCCAGTGGCATATTGCTGGGCTAATTGCCGCTGCTTACCGTAACCGGGCCATTCTGTGTTGTTGTAAACTTTCGCACCATATTGTTCGGCCAGTGCGACGGTTTCATCTTCACTTCCTGAATCCAATACCACTATTTCATCAGCCCAGGTGGCTGACGCCAAACAGTCCGCCAGCAGTGAGGCTTCATTTTTAACAATCATCACCACCGACAGGCGTTTTTTGGCACTCATTTAGTGGCTCCGTTGCGGTAGATAAGGCTCCAGCAAGTGCAATAATCGTTGCAGCGCGCCCTGGTTTTCATGCAATACATCAACCGCATGGCGACCATAGTAGAGGCGACAATCTTCATCTGTGAGTAGCTGGGTGATTTCTTTCACCAGCGACAGGGTATCAGTTACCGTAATCAACCCTTCAGCTTGTTCTAGCTTGGCACAGATATCTTTAAAGTTAAACGTATGTGGCCCCATCAACACTGGGATGGCATGCGCCGCCGCTTCCAGTGGATTATGACCGCCGCGCTCAACCAGGCTGCCGCCAACAAAGGCTAAATCAGCAATACCGTATAGCAGCATCAGCTCGCCCATCGTATCGCCGATCACCACTTGTGTGCTGCTTGAAGGTACTTCGCCTTTGCTGCGTAATGTGTAACTCAGCCCTGCTTTTTGTGTTAATTCAATCGCTTTCGGGAAGCGTTCTGGGTGGCGTGGCACCAGAATAAGCAGCAATGTCGGGAACTGCTGTAATAATTGGCGATGGGCTTCCAGCAAGATAGTTTCTTCACCGTCGTGGGTACTGGTCGCTATCCAAACTGGCCGATGTGGTGCCCACTGGCGGCGTAATGTGACGGCTCTGGCGGCTAATTCAGGTGTTACAGAAATATCGAACTTCAGGCTACCGGTCACCGTCAGTTGTGAACGTCTTAGGCCCAACTCAATGAAACGGTCACCATCTTCTTGATTCTGTGCGGCAATCAGCGTGATCCGTTGCAGCATATTACGAATAAAACTACCGATTTTTTTATAGCCAGCAGCGGAGCGGGCAGAAAGGCGCGCATTGGCAATCACTAAAGGTATTTTGCGACGGTGCAGTGCATTAATAAGGTTTGGCCACAACTCTGTTTCCATGATGATGACCAGCTTGGGATTCACCTGATCAAGAAAGCGGTTCACGGAGCCTGGAAGGTCGTAGGGCAGATAAACGTGGTGAACATCTTTACCAAAAGCGGACTGAACACGCTCAGAACCGGTGGGCGTCATGGTGGTCACGGTAATCGGCAATGATGGATAGCGATGGCGTAATGCTCTGACTAATGGGATAGCAGCCAGTGTTTCACCAACTGAAACTGAATGCAGCATGATACCGCCAGCAACAACTTTACCGGCACAAAAACCATAACGTTCCCCCCAGCGCTTGCGATAAGCGGGGGCTTTGCGGCTACGTAACAGCAAGCGCAGCCAAATCAGAGGTTGAATAAGGTAGAGTAGTACCTGATATAAACGCAGCAACATTCTATCAATTTCATTTATATGGATTATTAAGAATAATACCATATTTGAACAAGAAAGGCTCTTTTCCACTGGGGCTGGCCGATAACCAGAGTAGGCTCAGGATATTCATAAAAAAGAATATAAAATTTCAACAAATGGCGGGGATAAAATTGATTTTTCTTATTTAAAGGTGAGAATAGTTTTCATTATCCATATAAAACAATAATTATGCAGCTGTAGATATCTTCAGCTTATTCAATGGTGATATTTTTAGCTGGTAATCATTTGTTATTTAGCGGTTTATCGCGCATTCATGAAATTTAAGTTTTATCGGAATTGTATTGAGTAATTAATTAAACATGTAGAGAAAATCATGAGGTGTTATTAGCGAAAAGTGAGTTAATAGACTCGCTTAATAACTAACACAATAGATTAGCAATGCTTAACTATTTGAATGTCGAGACCAATCGACTTCGATAATTATCGAAGCCGACTGTTATTACACAGCAAATGTTTACTGACGGATCTTTTGGGCAGTTATAGCCCGGCTAGAAATAATAATTGCTTATGAAATCAACGTTTCCAATCGCGCCATTATGGTTTCAGCGGTAATGGTATCCATGCTTTTTTGCTCGGAAATCACCGCAATCTGATTTTTCCCGTAGCCGCCAATCAAACCAGGGTCCGTTGGGCCGAACAGGGTAATGTTGGGGCGATCCAGTGCAGCGGTTAGATGGCTAAGACCGGTATCAACGGAAACCACCGCTTTTGCACCGGCCAGAACCTCTGCCACCTGCTGGAGACTGAGCTTAGGCAATACCTCGACATGAGGGAAATGCTCCGCCAGCCGCAAAGCGCGCTGATACTCATGCTCCGCACCCCAGGGTAATTTAATTTTTAACCCCGTCGGCACAACCAGCTCAATCAGTTTCCGCCAATGGCTCTCAGGCCAATGTTTACTGTCGCGAGTGGTGGCATGCAGGAAGACCAGATACTGGCCAGCATCGTTGGGTAATTCGCTTAAAAAGCGCTGCGCAATAGCATAATCGCCGACACTTTCTGGTTTGTCATAGCCAAGGCTTTTGGCAAACAGTTGGCGTATGCGCTCAACGGCATGTTGTTTAGTATCAATCTCATGGCGGCAGTTATAAAACCAACTGGCAAAGGGTTCGCGGGCACTTTTGCAATCTGGGCCATGTCGAACCCCTTTGGCGATGCGGGTGATCAGTGCGGCACTCTTAATCAACCCCTGAGCATCAATCACCACATCATAACTGCGCTGCTGTACAACACGTTTAAAATCACAGCGCTCTTGCCGGGTATCACTACCAAACCAATTTTTACGCCAACGGCGGATAGCCACCGGAATCACTTTATCCACCGCAGGATGCCAACCGGGGATTTGGCTGAAACCCTCTTCTACCACCCAATCAAAGCGAATGCCGGGAATGGCATTCATGGCATCAGTCAGCGCAGGTAATGTATGTAAAACATCGCCCATTGATGAGGTTTTAACGATCAATACATGCATTAATCGCCCTCTTTCACAGAGCTAGTTTGTGCTGAGAGTTGCTTCTCAAGGGCAGCCATTACCTGTTCTGGTTGGATATCAATCAAACTCTGATGATAACCCTGCGCGCTGTCACCTTTACGCACTTTGTGATAGCCGGTAATCAGGCGAATAACCGTAGCTTTGTCAGACAGCGGTGGCGTGAAGTCCGGGCTGCTTGGGCCATATAAAGCCACTAATGGCTTATTTAATGCCGCTGCCACATGCATCAAGCCTGAGTCATTACTGACCACGGCGTTACAGGCAGCAATCATTACCACGGCTTGATCCAATGATGTTTGGCCTGCGAAGTTGAGGCAATACTCGCGAGCGCTTTCATCCAGCGCCTGACGGATTTCTTCACCGGCTTCATTATCTTTGGCTGAGCCTAACAAGATGACTTGGTAGCCAGTATCAATCAGTTTCTGGGCCAACGCGGCATAGTGATAATGTGGCCATCGTTTTGCCGGGCCAAACTCTGCTCCAGGGCAGAAACCAATAATTGGGCGGTTATCTGTCAGGTTGAATGACGCAGTAATTTCTGCAATTTCTTCATCCTGAACCTGCAATTGTGGCCATAGCAAAGGTTGAGGTAAATCGTTGGCTGATTGAATGCGTTCTTTATCATAAGCCAATGCGACATAGCGCTGAACCATCATCGGAAACGCTTGTTTATCCAGAATGCGCATGTCATTGAGCAAGAAGTAGCGCATCTCGCCACGCCAGCCAGTGCGCTGTTTAATCCCTGAAAAATAAGGTATCAAGGCAGATTTAAACGAGTTTGGTAACACGTAAGCGCGATCATAGCCTGTTTCACGCAAGGCCAACCCTAAGCGGCGACGCTCCTCAAAAGCAAAAACCCCATGACCTAACGGCATCGGGACGGCATGGCGAACTTCCGGCATTCTGGCCAAAAGCGGACGGCACCACGCGGGTGCCATCACATCAATATCTGCTGCCGGATATTCGGCCTTCAGGGTGCGGTAAAGACTTTGCGACATCATCATATCGCCAACCCAAGAAGGGCCGATGACCAGTATTTTCATACCGTTTATCAATTCCTTGCAGCAAGTTATTTAGACTGAGCGATTGAGCCAGGTCAGGTATTCTTTGACGCCTTCGGCGACGGTTTTGAACGGCTTGTCGTAACCGGCAGCACGCAAATTAGTGAGATCAGCTTGCGTGTATGCCTGATAGCGGCCTTTCAGTTTTTCAGGGAATTCAATGTATTCCACTGGCCCGCTTTGGTGGAAATCCACCACTGCATCAGCAACTGCCTGGAAAGATTCCGCACGACCTGTACCACAGTTGAAAATACCGGATACACCGTTTTGCCAGAACCACAGATTCACGTCAGCAACATCGCCAACATAAATGAAGTCGCGTTTGAAGTTTTCACTGCCGGAGAACAATTTAGGGTTTTCGCCTGCATTGATCTGGTTGTTCAGATGGAAAGCCACGCTTGCCATGCTGCCTTTATGGCCTTCGCGTGGGCCATAAACGTTGAAATAACGGAACCCACAAATCTGTGAATCAGCTTGTGGCAGAATTTCGCGCACATATTGATCGAATAGGAATTTGGAGTAGCCATAAACATTAAGGGGTTGCTCGTACTGACGGTCTTCAATGAAATTATCAGTACGCCCGCCGTAGGTGGCAGCGGAAGAGGCATACAGGAATGGGATTCCACGATCGAGACAGAAATGCAGGATATCTTTAGAATACTGATAGTTGTTATCCATCATGTACTTGCCATCCCACTCAGTGGTGGAAGAACAGGCACCTTCGTGGAAAATCGCGTCGATATCACCCATATCATCACCAGCAACAATACTGGCAACAAAATCTTCTTTATCCATGTAATCAGCGATATCCAGATCAACCAGATTGACGAATTTGGTGCCGTCTTTCAGGTTATCCACAACCAGAATATCTTTATAGCCGATATTATTCAGTGCCTTAACGATGTTGCTGCCAATGAAACCGGCGCCGCCAGTGACGATAATCATCAGGTTCACCCTTGCTAATCTTCTTGGTCGGGCACAATGCCCCACACTCTATTTGCCGTTATCATAACATTTCATAGGATAGCGCACAGCCGGAAGGGGCTAATCTCTCTGTTTCTATGCGGCTTTCGGAATGTTCACCGTGATATGTGCTGCATTTTTCATAATATAAGACAAGGTTTCTCGTCAGTTCACCCTTCAGGCAGTAAAATGTACGGTGAAACTGCCCATTCTGGAGATAACCGCATGTCCCTGCCTTTTGATAGAAACGCCTTTTATCAGCAATTAGAACAACAACTCAAAACGACCCGTGCTGAAGGGCTGTATAAAAATGAGCGGATCATCACTTCTGCTCAGCAAGCAGATATTGCTGTGGCGGATGGTCGCCATGTTATTAATTTCTGTGCCAATAACTATTTAGGTTTGGCAAACCACCCTCGCCTGATCGCGGCGGCCAAAAAAGGCATGGATACTCATGGCTTTGGTATGGCCTCGGTGCGGTTTATCTGTGGTACTCAAGATACCCATAAAGAGCTGGAACAGAAGCTGGCCAGTTTTCTGGGAATGGAAGACGCCATCCTTTATTCATCTTGTTTTGATGCTAACGGCGGTTTGTTTGAAACCCTGCTGGGGCCAGAGGATGCCATTATTTCTGATGCGCTGAATCATGCTTCAATCATCGATGGAGTGCGGCTATGTAAAGCCAAGCGTTATCGCTATGCCAATAATGATATGAGCGAATTGAAAACACAGCTGGAACAAGCCAAAGCAGACGGCGCGCGCCATATTATGATTGCTACTGACGGCGTGTTTTCTATGGATGGTGTGATTGCCAACCTGAAAGGTGTTTGTGACCTGGCTGATGAGTATCAGGCATTAGTGATGGTCGATGACTCCCATGCTGTTGGTTTTGTTGGTGCCAATGGCCGTGGTACTCATGAATACTGCGAAGTGATGGATCGCGTTGATATCATCACTGGTACCTTGGGTAAAGCGCTGGGTGGGGCGTCAGGTGGTTATACTGCCGGCCGCAAAGAAGTGGTTGAGTGGTTGCGTCAGCGTTCACGACCTTATTTGTTCTCAAACTCATTAGCACCAGCAATAGTAGCGGCTTCTATTGAAGTGTTATCACTATTGGAAGACGGTGCTGAACTGCGCGATCGCTTATGGTCAAATGCGCGCTTATTCCGTGAGAAAATGAGTGCCGCCGGTTTCACCTTAGCCGGTGCCGATCACGCCATTATTCCCGTCATGCTCGGTGATGCGACACTGGCGCAAGAATTTGCCAATGCATTGCTGAAAGAAGGCATTTACGTTACAGGCTTCTTCTATCCGGTGGTGCCGAAAGGTCAGGCGCGGATCCGTACCCAGATGTCGGCAGACCATACGCCAGAGCAGGTTGAGCGGGCTGTTGAAGCCTTCATCCGTATTGGTAAACAGCTTAACGTTATTGCGTAAGGAATACTCATGAAAGCATCATCTATGAAAGCGCTGGCCAAACTGAAGGCAGAAGAAGGTATTTGGATGACTAACGTGCCGCAGCCGGAGCTGGGCCACAACGACATCATGATCAAAATTCGCAAAACTGCTATTTGTGGCACTGATGTACATATTTATAACTGGGATGAATGGTCACAAAAAACTATTCCTGTTCCGATGGTCGTCGGTCACGAATATGTCGGTGAAGTTGTGGCTATCGGTCAGGAAGTTAAAGGTTTTAATATTGGTGACCGGGTGTCTGGCGAAGGTCATATTACCTGTGGGCATTGCCGTAACTGTCGCGGCGGTCGTACCCATCTCTGCCGCAATACCGTGGGTGTCGGTGTGAATCGCCCTGGTTCTTTTGCAGAATATCTGGTGATTCCGGCCTTTAATGCCTTCAAAATTCCTGACAATATTTCTGATGAGCTCGCTGCCATTTTTGATCCCTTCGGTAATGCGGTACACACTGCGTTATCCTTTGATTTAGTTGGGGAAGACGTGCTTGTTTCCGGCGCAGGCCCGATTGGTATCATGGCTGCTGCGGTGTGTAAGCATGTCGGCGCTCGTCATGTTGTTATCACTGATGTGAATGAGTACCGTCTGGATCTGGCGCGGAAAATGGGTGTGACTCGCGCGGTTAACGTCAACAATGAAAATCTGAATGATGTGATGGCAGAACTGGGGATGACTGAAGGATTTGATGTCGGTTTGGAAATGTCCGGTGCGCCGCCAGCATTCCGTGCATTGCTTAATTCAATGAATCACGGTGGTCGTATTGCGATGTTGGGGATACCGCCATCTGATATGTCTATCGACTGGAATCAGGTGATTTTCAAGGGGCTGTTTATCAAAGGGATTTATGGCCGCGAGATGTTTGAAACCTGGTACAAAATGGCTGCATTGATTCAATCTGGTTTGGATTTAACCCCGATTATCACCCATCGTTTCTCCATCGATGAATTCCAGCAAGGCTTTGACGCCATGCGTTCGGGTAAGTCAGGTAAGGTAATATTAAACTGGGATTAAAATACCCTTCGGCCTTGAAGCTGCAAGGATGAAAGCGGGGCAGTCAGGTGATGACTGCCCCATTTTACGGATTGTTAGCTTTAGATTCATCGACTGTCGATTTCTCAACCGGAGTCACGGGTACCGCTGGCGGGAAATATTGCTGCCAATGTTGCTGCACAAATGTCACTGCCGGGCTTTGCATCAAGCTCTCGCCTAAAACAATAAACATCTTATCGGCGTAGATTTTCTCTGGAACATAGCTAGCTTTCGCGTTGCATTGCTTGATAGCTTTCAAACGCTGGCCTTTGGCCGGATCACGTGGTTTTGATTTGCCCGGAGAAGCAGTGCCGCTGCCACTATTATTATGTTCAGTAATATTGTGTACCGGTTCATTCAGCAGTGCGCTAGGTCTGACCAATACAATATCGGCAGGTAATTGAGGCAACATCTGTTGCAGCACTTTAATGGTGGCCGGATGTGGGTGCCCAATCGCAATAGCTGAGCCATTACGACGCGCCAGTTCTATTGCGCGGTTAAATTGTTGGCGGATCGCGGCTTCATTTTGTGAGTCATCCAAAAAGACTTTGCGCTTAATCACTTTGACGCCAGTGCCTTCTGCAGCACGGCTGGCTTGGCTATTGCCTATGGTTACACTGTCGAGGAAATAGAGTTGATAGTGATCCAGTACCTGCATGACTTTTTGCATGCCCGGTAAGCTGGAGGTCATGGCGCTGCCCATGTGGTTATTCATGCCGGTAGCGTAAGGGACGTTATTAACCGCCTGGCGAATGATACGCTGGATCTCTTCGCTACTCATTGATGGCTGTAATGTATCGCGCTCCAGAGGTTGCTTGCTCAGCGGTGCCATCGGCAGGTGGATCAGGATTTCTCGCCCTTGATTATGGGCTTTGATAGCCATCTCTTTGGCGTAGGGGGCGTTAGGTAATATAGCCACCGAAATAGGCAGTGGCATCTGTAACACCTTGTTTTCGTTCTGTGGGCGATAACCAAAGTCATCTATAACAATGGAAAGTTTACCCGCTAGTGAGGTGTTAGCGATGAGTAGGGTGCTTACGATGATTAACCGGTGTGTATTGAAATAGCGCAATAGGTGTTCCCTAATGTTGTTCTCTATCTTCCTAACCAAGGTTGTGGGTTAACAGCTTGTCCCTGACGGCGAATTTCGAAATAGAGTGATGGCTCACCCTGACCGCCACTGGTGCCGACTAGTGCTATCGGCTGGCCTGCTTTTACCTGAGCGCCAACATTGACCAGCGCGCTTTGGTTATAGCCATATAAACTCATATCACCTTTGCCGTGCTCAACCACCACGACCAGGCCATAACCCTGCAACCAATCTGCCAGTAGCACCCGGCCATCCGCAATCGCTTTGACTTCGCTTCCTTCCGGCGCGGAAATGACCATACCTTTCCAGCGGAGTTCACCTTGCAAGGCTTCGCCGAAGCGATGGGTTACGTTACCCCGAACAGGCCAGACGGCTTGACCGCCTGGACGCCCCAAGCCACCCGTTCGCGCCATTAATGAGCGCTCACTTTCACTAGGTTTGTAGCTGGAACCAGTTTTCTTGGCTTGTTGTTCTTTGGCTTTAACTTGTTCGCGCACCCGGGCCGCTTCTTTCGCTTCCCGCTCTGCACGGGCTTTGGCTTCACGTTCGGCTTTGGCGATTTGATCGCGCAAACGTGATTCGTTCAGTTTTAGCTCTGCCAGACCTTGTTGATCTTTTTCCAGCGAGACTTCTAACGAAGTGAGGGTTTTCTTGCGTGCAGTTCGAGCTTCTTCCAGCTTTTGCTGCTGAGCTTTCTGCTCATCCAATAAAACTTTTTGCTGGTTTTTCTTTTGCTCCAGCGTTTTTTTCTCAACAGATAAATCGGTGCGGGTTTGTTTCAACTCCTCAATGGATTTTTGTCGAGCTTCATTGAGATAACTGAAATAAGCCAAAATACGCTCACTGCGCTGGCTCTCTTCACCACTTAAAATGAGTTGTAAACCGCTGTGCTGGCCTTGCTTAAAGGCTGCATCAAGTTGTTTTGACAGCAAGTTTTGCTGCTGGGATTGCTGTGTTTGTAGCTTACCAATCGAGGCGGTTAGGCTGGAAATATCTTTGTCTAGTTCAGTCAGGGTACCTTGGGTTTCACGCAAGCTGCGACTGGCCTGAGCAATGGTGTTTTCCTGTTGTTTCAACTGATCGAGCAAGGCACTGCGTTGCTGTTTTTGTTGCTGAACGCTTTTTTCTTTTTCAGCGATATCTTGCTGAATAGTTTTCAACTGGGTTTTGTTATCTGCTGTTTTTGCAGCAGGGGCATCAGCAGCATGGCTGGATAATGGCAACAACAATACGCCAGCGCAAAAAACGCTGGCGTACAGTGCTGACCACGGACGACGCATCAACTTATTCGGTAATGCAGACAAGTGCCCTGTATTGCCGGTGATGGTATCTTCCGTAACCATTGATATTGCAAATGACGCCTTTTCCTTCATAACGAAGGATTATTCCACGATGAACAGCGGCTTACCAGTCATCTCTTGCGGGATTTCCATTTCCATCAGTGACAGCATGGTTGGCGCGATATCAGAAAGTTTGCCACCTTCGACTGCTTTCACTTCTTTATTGCCGACATAAATCAGCGGAACAGGCAGGCTGGTATGGGCGGTGTGAGCCTGGCCAGTCGCCGGGTCACGCATCTGCTCAGCGTTACCGTGGTCTGCGGTGATCAGCAATTGACCATCCACTGCTTTCACGGCAGCAACCACTTGTTCAATGCAATTATCCAGAGTTTCTACTGCTTTTACTGCGGCATCATAATCACCGGTATGGCCGACCATATCGCCATTCGGGTAGTTACAAATGATCACATCATATTTACCGCTGGCGATAGCCCCGACCAATTTCTCAGTCAGTTCTGCTGAACTCATTTCTGGTTGCAGGTCATAGGTTGCCACTTTGGGTGAGTTAATCAGAATGCGATCTTCACCTTTAAATGGCTCTTCAACGCCGCCGTTATAGAAGAAAGTGACGTGAGCATATTTTTCGGTTTCAGAAATGCGCAACTGTGTTTTGTCATGCTTCATCAGCCACTCACCAAAGGTATTCTCCAGTGAAGCTGGCGGATAGGCACAGGCAACTTTAATATCAGCTGCATACTCGGTCAGCATGATAAAATCGCCGAAGTTAACCACTTTATCGCGTTTGAAGCCGTCAAAGTCGGCATTCACAAAGGTACGGGTGATTTGGCGGGCACGGTCAGCACGGAAGTTCATGAATATCAACGCATCACCATCGTTCATAGCCGCGTCAGGTTCGCCAGCGGCCTGAATAACGGTTGGTTTGACGAATTCATCATTCTCATTACGTGCATAAGCTGCTTGCAGGCCGGTAACCGCGTTATCCGCGGTGAACTCGCCTTTTGCCTGAGTCAGCAAGTCGTAGGCCAGCTGTACCCGATCCCAGCGGTTATCGCGATCCATGGCATAGTAGCGGCCAATGATAGAGGCAATGCGGCCTTTACCCAGCGCGGCAAATTTTTCAGTGAATCGTTTCAGTGAAGGCTCAGCACTACGCGGCGGGGTGTCACGTCCATCGAGGAATGCATGTAGGTAAATTGCTGTCGCACCACGTTTGGCCGCCAGTTCAACCATCGCCAAAATGTGGTCTTCATGACTATGTACACCACCGGCAGATAATAGGCCCATGATATGGACAGCTTTGCCTGCTTTAACTGCTTTATCAACGGCGGCAGTCAGGGTTGGATTAGTGAAAAAATCACCATCTTTGATTTCTTTGTCGAGGCGGGTCAAATCCTGGTAAACAATACGACCCGCGCCCAGATTGACGTGACCCACTTCAGAGTTACCCATTTGCCCATCCGGCAAACCAACATCCAGACCTGAAGCGGCAATCAAGGTATGAGGCTGTTGCTGCCATAAACGGTCCATAACCGGAGTTTTAGCATTCAGAATGGCATTATCTTGCTGCTCTTCGCGGTGGCCATAGCCATCCAGAATTGTCAGAACCAGCGGTTTTTTAGTGCTCGACATTGCATAACCTCTTTCTTATTAGAAAGGCGGTAATTTACTACAAAACAGGTTAAAAATAGCCCAAAGAGATCAACATTGGTGTGGGGTTTTGCGTAAAAATCATCAAAGGGACAACAAAACTTCCCGAGATTGCTCGCAGTTTCTGCAATAGCACTTGCATATTGGCTGTATTTGCCGCAACGCGCAGGTATACTCTGTGACCTTGAATATTATCCCCTAACTAACGGGAGTTTTTACCCCCATGTTGCAAGAAATTATGCAATTCATTAGCCAGCATCCGGTGTTGAGCTTGGCTTGGGTGGCGTTGTTCGTCGCCGTCATTTTCACCAGCTTTAAAACGACGCTGTCAAAAGTCAAAGAGATTACTCGTGGTGAAGCGACGCGCCTGATTAATAAAGAAGATGCGGTGGTGGTTGATATCCGCACTCGTGATGATTACCGCAAGGGTCATATCGCCAGCTCAATTAATTTGCTGCCAAGTGATATTAAAAACGGCAATCTGGCTGAGTTGGAAAAGCACAAAGCGCAGCCTGTCATTGTAGTTTGCGCCACAGGGACAACCTCCCGTGCTTCTGCTGAGTTGCTGAACAAAGCTGGTTTTGAGCGGGTGTTTACCTTGAAAGAAGGTATCTCCGGCTGGAGTGGCGAGAATCTGCCACTGGCGCGCGGCAAGTAATATTTATATTCGCTATATCAATAGATTGTAACTTTAACTGAGGTGTACCATGGCGAAAATTGAGATTTATACCAAAGCAACCTGCCCATTCTGTCATCGTGCTAAGGCGCTACTGAACAGTAAAGGTGCCGCTTTTCATGAAATCGCAATTGATAACGACCCAGCCAAACGTGAAGAGATGATTGCTCGTAGCGGGCGGACGACGGTACCTCAGGTATTTATTGATGGGCAGCATATCGGCGGCTGTGATGATTTACACGCCCTGGATGCGCGCGGCGGGCTTGACCCGCTGCTTTAACTCGTCAGTGGGTCCCATTAATGTAATGGAAAGAGCTCACGGCGAAAGTGCTGTTTAATTAAGGACGTCTAACTTTAGGGTATCTATACACATGTCAGAACAAAACAACACCGAGATGGCTTTCCAGATCCAACGTATCTACACCAAAGATATCTCCTTCGAAGCACCAAATGCTCCGCAGGTTTTCCAGCAGGATTGGCAGCCAGAAGTTAAACTTGATCTTGATACTGCTTCCAGTCAGCTGGCTGAAGATGTGTATGAAGTGGTACTGCGTGTGACTGTAACGGCCTCTTTGGGCGAAGAAACGGCATTCCTGTGTGAAGTACAGCAGGGCGGCATCTTCTCCATCGCAGGTATCGACGGTACCCAACTGGCCCATTGCTTAGGTGCATACTGCCCGAACATTCTGTTCCCGTATGCGCGCGAATGCATCACCAGCCTGGTTTCTCGCGGTACTTTCCCACAGCTGAATCTGGCACCGGTTAACTTTGATGCCCTGTTCATGAACTATCTGCAACAGCAGGCTGAAGGCGAAGGTGCTGAACAACGTCAGGATGCCTGATGAACACCACCCATGCTTCAATGACTGTCATCGGTGCCGGATCTTACGGCACCGCATTGGCCATTACGCTGGCGCGTAATGGCCATCAAGTTGTGTTATGGGGTCACGACCCTAAACATATTCAAACCCTGCAACAAGACCGTTGTAACCAGGCGTTCCTGCCCGATGTCCCTTTCCCCGACACCTTGTTATTGGAAACTGACCTGGCACGTGCGCTGGCAGCTAGTCGCGATGTGCTGGTGGTAGTACCCAGCCATGTCTTCGGGGCGGTATTGAACCAGCTCAAACCACACTTACGCCCAGATGCGCGTATTGTTTGGGCAACCAAAGGGCTTGAGGCAGAAACCGGCCGTTTACTGGCGGATGTCGCGCGGGAAGTGCTGGGAGAGAGCATCCCACTGGCTGTTGTTTCTGGGCCGACCTTTGCCAAAGAGCTGGCCGCCGGTTTACCTACTGCAATTGCGCTGGCATCGACTGATGTGCAGTTTAGTGAAGACCTGCAACAGCTGTTGCACTGTGGCAAAAGTTTCCGCGTTTACAGCAATCCTGACTTTATCGGGGTGCAACTTGGTGGCGCGGTTAAAAACGTAATTGCGATTGGTGCCGGGATGTCAGATGGTATTGGTTTTGGCGCAAATGCGCGAACCGCATTAATAACCCGTGGCTTGGCAGAAATGACGCGTCTTGGTTCTGCATTAGGTGCTGATCCCTCCACCTTTATGGGCATGGCAGGGCTAGGTGATTTGGTGCTAACCTGCACAGATAACCAATCCCGTAACCGTCGGTTTGGCATCATGCTTGGTCAGGGGTTAGGTGTACAAGAAGCACAGGATAAAATTGGTCAAGTGGTTGAAGGTTACCGCAATACCAAGGAAGTTCTGGCACTGGCTCAGCGTAATGGCGTCGAAATGCCAATCACTGAACAAATATATCAGGTGCTGTACAGCCACAAAAATGCGCGTGAAGCGGCACTGACCTTATTGGGTCGGACCAAAAAAGATGAGAAAAGCGGCATTTAGTTGTTCAGCTGAAATAAAATAATAAAGATATAGCCACAATCCTTGGCGTTGCCGCTTCAAGGTACAAGGGCGTTAGTCGCTTCGGTCGTTCCCCGAAGTGGCTTGTTTATGGGCAGGAGTATGCAATGTCGTCAGAAGAGTTAGAGCTGGTTTGGAGTAGCATTAAATCAGAAGCGAGAGCACTGGCCGAGTGTGAGCCCATGCTGGCAAGTTTTTTTCATGCGACATTATTGAAGCATGAGAATTTAGGCAGCGCATTGAGTTATATTCTGGCGAATAAACTGGCAAATCCTATCATGCCCGCTATTGCCATCCGCGAAGTGGTTGAAGATGCCTATCGTGCTGATGCGCAAATGATTGTGTCTGCTGCCCGCGATATTTTGGCGGTGCGGTTGCGCGACCCGGCGGTTGATAAATATTCCACGCCATTGCTATATCTGAAAGGTTTTCATGCTTTACAGGCTTACCGTATTGGCCACTGGTTGTGGGCGCAGGATCGGAAAGCACTGGCAATTTACCTGCAAAATCAAGTTTCTGTCGCTTTTGGTGTGGATATCCACCCTGCGGCAACTATTGGTTGCGGCATCATGCTGGACCACGCCACCGGCATTGTGATTGGTGAAACCGCCGTGGTCGAGAATGATGTTTCTATTCTGCAATCCGTCACTTTGGGTGGTACCGGTAAAACCAGTGGTGACCGTCATCCGAAGATCCGTGAAGGTGTGATGATTGGCGCGGGTGCAAAAATTTTGGGAAATATCGAAGTCGGACGTGGTGCCAAAATTGGTGCGGGGTCAGTAGTATTGCAGGCTGTACCTCCCCATACTACAGCCGCCGGTGTGCCAGCTCGTATTGTCGGTAAACCAGAGAGTGATAAACCATCGTTGGATATGGATCAGCACTTCAATGGGATGAGCCATGGGTTTGAGTACGGCGACGGCATCTGATCCCCTTCGTCCTTGAAGCTGCAGGGGTGTTGGCTACGTTCGCTCACCCGAATCACTTACGTGTCGTTGACCTTAGATAAATAAGCTCATCGGGACTCGTTCACTTGCCGCCTACCTGCAACTCCAATTACTTTGGATAGACACCTTTTTATTGAGTTGCCAGCCGACCGCCGACATATTTGGGTCAAAAAAACTATTCTTTCAGTAACGCACCCGGATAACCTAATTGCCGCCAGGCTTCGTACACCACAACAGATACGGCATTTGACAGGTTCATGCTGCGGCTGGCGGCAAGCATTGGAATTCTGATTTTCTGTTGGGTAGGTAATGCGTCCAGAACATTGGGCGGTAAGCCGCGGGTTTCTGGGCCAAACAGCAGATAATCATTCACCTGATAATTCACCGCGCTGTGGGCCGGTGTTCCTTTGGTCGTCAGGGCAAATAAGCGAGCCGGATTTGTGCCAGCAGATTGTGCGCCGTCGAGGTTTTCACTGTCTAAAAAGGCTTGATAGTCATGGTGGTGCTTAATATTAGCAAACTCATGATAATCAAGACCCGCGCGGCGTAAGCGTTTGTCATCCCAGGTGAAACCTAAAGGTTTAATCAGATGGAGCTGGCAGCCAGTATTCGCACATAACCGGATAATATTGCCGGTATTCGGCGGGATTTCGGGTTCAAATAAAACGATATTAAGCATATGTCCCCCAATAATGAGGGGCGTAGGGTACCAGAAACCCCCTCCCTGTGCAGTGGTTGCCTATTCTTGATGGAAGCCGTAAAACAAAAATTTGAAAGCAAGGAGCGGAGTGTGCCAACCGTGGTGTTTTTATAAGCTGATAACCATAGTCAGTATCAATGGGGTATTCATCATGACATCAGTTAGGGGAATTATAGACAATGCACCGGACCCACGTTGGGTTGCCATTGTTAACCGTGATAAAACCGCCGATGGTCAGTTTGTTTATGCGGTGAAAACCACCGGTGTATATTGTCGGCCCTCATGCTCGTCCCGTCAGGCTAAAGTAGAAAACATTGAATTCTATGCTGATAATGATGCAGCAGAGCTTGCCGGTTATCGGCCATGTAAACGTTGCCGACCCACTCAGTTATCCCAAGCGCAGCAGCACGCAGAGAAAATCAGCCAGGCATGTCGATTAATTGAGCAAGCCGAAACGCCCTTTACACTTGATGCACTGGCGACTGAATTGAATCTCAGTGCATTTCATTTCCACCGGTTATTTAAATCCATTACCGGGCTAACTCCCAAAGCGTATACCTCCGCGACCCGCAGTGCGCGTATTCGTCAACAATTGGTGGAAAAGGGTTCGGTGACGGATGCAATTTTTGAAGCCGGGTATAACTCTAATGGTCGTTTTTACGAAAAATCTAATCAGTTATTGGGCATGACGCCGACCCGCTACCGCCAGGGTGGCCGCGATACTGCGCTGCGTTTTGCTGTTGGGGAAAGTTCTCTCGGCGCAATCCTGATGGCAAAAAGTGAACTGGGGATATGCGCTATTTTGTTAGGTGACGACCCGGCCCTGTTGGTGCAGCAATTGCAGGATAAGTTTCCTCAGGCGGAGTTGATCGGTGGGGATGCTGAGTTTGAGCAATGGTTCGCGCAGGTGGTGGGGTTGGTCGAGGCTCCGCAGCTTGGGCTGGATTTGCCATTGGATATTCGTGGCACGGCATTCCAACAGCGAGTTTGGCAAGCATTGCGAGAAATACCGGCTGGAGATACTGCCAGCTATGCTGATATCGCCGCTAAAATTGGTGCACCGAAAGCGGTACGAGCGGTGGCGGGTGCTTGTGCTGCCAACATGTTAGCTGTTGCTATTCCTTGCCACCGGGTCATTCGCCAGGATGGCGCATTGTCAGGCTATCGCTGGGGGATTGAGCGCAAGAAGCGGTTGCTGGAAAAAGAGCAGCAGGAAGCGGAAACCAGGGATCAGCCCGATCCGGCATGATCGGCTTGTCGAGATGATACCTTGCGCACTTGGCATTGCAGCTAACAAGCCAGGTGCGCAAGAAGTGCATTAAACTTTAAGTGGATGCAGTGGTAGCCAGATTATCAGGCGTAGCCCGCCTAATGGGCTGTCCTCGGCTCGCACCCAACCGCGATGCTGATTAACCGCCGTTTCCACAATAGCCAATCCCAAACCTGTCCCGCCAGACTCACGATCTCGCGCTTCATCAGTGCGGTAGAATGGTCGGAATATCTGTTCACGGTCTTCTGGGCTGACACCTGGCCCATCATCATCGACAGTGATGGTTATCCCTTGGTTATCCGAACTGAACGCCACGGCAATGTGATGGTGGGAGTAACGCAGCGCATTACGCACGATATTCTCTAGCGCGCTGTCAAGGGCCGCAGGATTGCCAAATAAGGTCCAAGGCCCCGGTGGGGCAGTCACTTCCAATGTTTTGCCCATTTGGTCAGCTTCGAACTGCGCGTTTTCCAGCACATCAGACCAAAGTTCATTGGCCTTAATCGGCTCGCGATGTAACTCGTTTTTATGCTGACTACGGGATAACACCAGTAAATCGTTGATCATGCTATCTAGCCGTTGCGCTTCCATTTCAATGCGCTCCAGTTCCTTACCTTCACCATGACGGCGGCGCATCAGCGCAGTCGCCAATTGCAGGCGGGTTAGTGGAGTACGCAATTCATGGGAGATATCAGAAATCAGCCGTTGCTGGGCTACAACCATCCTGTCGAGTGCACTGATCATCTGGTTAAAACTGGCACCGGTGGCCAAAAACTCTTGTGGCCCGGACTCCAGCTCAGGGTGCTGTTTCAGGTTACCTCGTGCTACATCATCAGCGGCATTTTTCAACTTACGCGCCGGTTTTGCCAGACTCCATGCCAGCCATAACAGCAGCGGTGCACTGATGAGCATGGTGGCAATCAATAACAACAGCGGCCGGTCAAACATCAAATTAATAAAATCTGATTGTGGGCTGCTGGCAGGGCGCAGCAGATAGAGTTGATAGTTATCCTCTCCATCGCGAATAGAGAATGGCCCGACCATCTCAACGCGGCCATATTTTTTCTTTTTCGGCTGATCTGAGTTATCTGACTGCCCGATAAAGTTACGCACCATTTGCATTTCGTGACGCTGAGCCCCGATGACACGGCCCTCGGTGGTCACTAATACTAAATGTTGACCCGGCGGTGCCCACTTTTCTATGGCGCGATAAAGCCTGCGCCACCACATGAGATCGTTGGCCGGGTCGCTGGCCAGTTCGGCCTCAATGTGTTGCTCCAGCATCGTTCCCTGACGCTGTTCGCTATCGAGTAAGGTGGTCATTTGACGCGAATCGAGCTTTGGCACCATCAACACCAGCATTAATACCAGCGCTAAGGTAAACCAGAAAATCGCAAAAATTCGCGCCGTTAAACTGTTAATCATGTTTCAGAGACCATCAGATACCCGCGCCCGCGCAGGGTTTTAAACCAAGGTAGCCCGTCTTTACGATCTGGCAACTTACGGCGTAGGTTTGAAATATGCATATCAATAGCACGGTCAAAAGGCGTCAATCGTTTGCCCAGCACTTCCTGGCTGAGATGTTCGCGTGAGACCACTTGGCCGAGGTGCTGAGCCAACAGGTAGAGTAAGGTAAATTCAGTCCCGGTCAGTTCCAGAGACTGCCCTTCAAAGCTGGCTTCTTGACGGCCCGGGTTCAATTGCAGGCAATCAACTTCCAGAGTTGGCGCGCCTTGGTCGACATTTTGCTGCTGCTCACTCCAGTTAGAGCGGCGCAAGATAGCCCGAATGCGTGCCACCAGTTCACGGTCATTAAACGGTTTTGCGAGATAATCATCCGCCCCCAGCTCCAGACCCAGAACCCGATCCAAATCACTACCACGAGCCGTCAGCATAATCACTGGGGTCTGGTGGTGTTGACGTAACTCTTTCAAGGTTTCGATACCGTTTTTGCGTGGCATCATAATATCAAGTAATAACAAGTCGATAGAACTGTCCAGCAGGTTTAATGCTTGTTCACCATCGTGAGCAACAACAACATTGAAACCTTCCATTTCCAATAATTCTTTCAACAGCGACGTCAGTTCACGATCATCATCAACTAATAGGATTTTATGCATGATTGTTTCTCCTCTTGACGCAAAATACGTTATCAATTGCCGGTATTCCATGACTTTACTTAGCTTTACATGCCCTGACTCCAGTTTTACATGCACTGACGCTAGTTTGCAGCCGGGCCGGTAGACTGCTCCTCATTGAATCGCAGAGCAGTAAATCGCTTAGCAGATAGAACCCAGGAGTTAAATGATGCGCAAAGTAACTAAAGTAGCAACGTTAATCATGGCGTCAATGTTAGTTCTCGGCTCTCAAGCCGCCTTCGCCGGTGATAAGGCTGGGGCCACTGATGGCTGGTGCCACGGTGACGGTGCGATGATGAACAAGAAAGACGGTCGCGGTCACCATAACATGTTTGATGGCGTCAATCTGACCGAACAGCAACGCCAGCAAATGCGTGACCTGATGCGCCAGTCTCGCCAAGACCAACCTCGAGTTGATCTCGCTGACCGTGAAGCAATGCACAAGCTGATTACCGCAGACAAATTCGACGAAGCTGCTGTAAGAGCGCAGGCCGAGAAAATGTCTAAAGACCAGATTGACCGTCAGGTCGAAATGGCCAAGGTACGTAACCAAATGTTTAACTTGCTCACACCAGAGCAAAAAGCTGCCCTGAACCAAAAGCACCAGCAGCGCATTGAGAAAATGCAGCAGGCGCCAGCAGCACAACCTTCTTCTGCCCAGAAGTAAGTAGTACCCAGTAATACCCTGTTTTCCTTGCCATAGACACCATCCCTGTCTTTCGCCCTCCATGATGGAGGGCTTTTTTTTGTCTCAATTCCGTTATACTAATAACCCCTGAATATTATTCGGAATGAGTTATGGATCCGCAATATGCGCGCCTGGTTAAAGCCGCTGCGCTCAGTGCCACTGTACTGGCATCAATCTTACTGATAATTAAAATTTTTGCCTGGTGGCATACCGGATCAGTGAGTTTGTTGGCCGCGTTAGTTGACTCACTGGTGGATCTGGCCGCTTCTTTGACCAACCTTTTTGTGGTGCGCTACTCGCTGCAACCCGCTGATGAAGAACACACTTTTGGTCATGGTAAGGCCGAATCACTGGCCGCGCTGGCGCAAAGTATGTTTATTTCTGGTTCGGCATTATTCCTGTTCCTGACTGGTTTTCAGCATCTGGCCTCACCGGAGCCATTGCAAGACCCAGGCCTTGGTATCTGGGTCACATTAATCGCATTATTCAGTACATTGATATTAGTTACTTTTCAGCGCTGGGTAGTACGAAAAACGCAAAGCCAGGCCATTCGAGCTGATATGTTGCACTATCAATCTGACGTCATGATGAATGGTGCTATTCTTATTGCATTGGCATTGAGTTGGTATGGGTTTCATCGGGCGGATGCGTTGTTTGCATTGGGGATTGGGGTTTATATTCTCTATAGCGCACTGCGTATGGGGTATGAGGCGGTGCAAGCCTTGCTGGATCGCGCATTACCTGATGATGAACGGCAGGAAATTATCAATATTGTGACGTCATGGCCGGGTGTGATTGGCGCTCATGACTTGCGTACTCGTCAGTCGGGGCCGACACGCTTTATCCAGCTCCATCTCGAAATGGAAGATATGTTGCCGTTGATGGAAGCGCATATTCTGGCAGATCAAGTGGAACGGGCATTATTACATCGGTTCCCTGGAGCCGATATCCTTATCCATCAAGATCCCACTGCTGTGGTGCCAAAAGAACGTCATGCGCATTGGGAGTTATAATTTATTCATCAGTTATTGCTACATTAACTATTGCTACATTAACTACAGGTAAACTGTGGTTACATAATGGTTCAATCATGAAGAAAATACCGCCAAATGGCATGACTTGAATCAATTCAGCTTGGTGTTTTTGCTATAATATTCGATATTAAGCTCATCAAGCTGATTTTCTGTACTGTTCACCTGTGCAAGACATAATCGGCAAATAAAGAATTTTAAAAAATCGCATCTACAAGTTCAGAGGTAGTCATGGTCAAGAAAATCGGTGTACTAACAAGCGGCGGTGATGCGCCAGGTATGAACGCAGCCATTCGTGGGGTTGTTCGTGCTGCTTTATCAGCAGGATTGGAAGTTTACGGTATTGAAGATGGCTATCTTGGCTTGTTTGAGAATCGCATGAGGAAGCTGGACCGCTATAGCGTGTCTGACATGATTAACCGCGGTGGTACCTTCCTCGGTTCAGCGCGTTTCCCAGAGTTCCGTGATCCGGAAAAACGTAAAGTCGCCTTACAGAACATGAAAGAGCGTGGCATTGATGGCCTGGTGGTTATCGGTGGTGACGGTTCTTATGCCGGTGCAGACTTGCTGACCAAAGAAGGTGGTATTCACTGTGTCGGCTTGCCAGGCACCATTGATAACGATGTGGCCGGAACTGACTATACTATCGGTTTCTTCACCGCACTGGGTACCGTGGTAGAAGCTATTGACCGCTTACGTGATACCTCTTCTTCACATCAGCGCATTTCCATTGTTGAAGTGATGGGCCGTTATTGTGGCGATTTGACACTGGCGGCGGCGATTGCTGGGGGCTGCGAGTTTATTGCGATCCCTGAAGTTGAATTCAAACGTGAAGATTTGGTTGCTGAAATCAAAGCGGGCATCGAGAAAGGTAAAAAGCACGCTATCGTTGCTATTACCGAAAAACTGGACAATATCGACGAGCTGGCTAAATACATTGAACAAGAAACCGGCCGTGAAACTCGTGGCACTGTGTTAGGCCATATCCAGCGCGGTGGTGCTCCGGCTCCTTATGACCGTATTCTGGCTTCCCGCATGGGCGCTTATGCTGTTGACCTGTTGTTGGAAAATCATGATTACTCACGCGGTGGCTTCTGCGTTGGTGTACAGAACGAGAAGATGGTGCATGAATTAATCTCCGTTTGTATCGCGCCAGAAAACAAGAAAAGTAAATTTAAAGAAGATTGGTACGATACGGCGAAAAAACTGTTCTAAAACAGTTAATAGCCCGAAAACAAAGCCTCCGCTCGCGGGGGCTTTTTGCATTTAACCGCTTGTATATTTCATATTGGTATAATCAAAACTTTTTTATTCTTTAATTGACCGGAAAGTTTCTGGCACGCTCAGTATCAAGCCAACCAATTTGGTTGATTACATTTTAGGTTAATAGCCACTCAAGTTAATAACCATTTAAGTTAATAACAACAAATCTGGAAATCTGGGGAGCGGGTCAATGCGTAAATGGGGTGTAGGTCTTTCATTATTGCTGCTGGCATCAGGTGCTATGGCAAAAGATATTCAATTGCTGAATGTGTCATATGATCCGACACGTGAGTTTTATCAAGAATATAACCAGGCATTTAGTAAACATTGGCAAGAGCAAACGGGTGACAAAGTGACTGTACGCCAATCACATGGCGGTTCCGGTAAGCAGGCGACCTCGGTGATTAATGGTATTGAAGCAGATGTTGTGACTTTGGCGTTGGCTTATGACGTCGATGCTATTGCTGAGCGTGGTCGTATTGATAAAGACTGGATTAAGCGCCTGCCAGATAATTCTGCGCCTTACACTTCAACTATCGTCTTCCTGGTACGAAAAGGGAACCCAAAACAGATTCATGATTGGTCGGATTTAGTAAAACCGGGTACTTCGGTCATTACGCCTAATCCGAAAACCTCTGGCGGTGCACGCTGGAACTATCTGGCAGCATGGGCCTATGCGTTAGAGCACAACAATAACGATCAGGCCAAGGCGCAAGAGTTTGTCAAACAGCTGTATAAGAATGTGGAAGTGTTGGATTCTGGTGCGCGTGGCGCAACCAATACCTTTGTCGAGCGTGGCATTGGTGATGTATTGATTGCCTGGGAAAATGAAGCCCTGCTGGCCGTGAATGAAGTGGGTAAAGACCAGTTTGATATCATCACGCCAAGTATCTCTATTTTGGCTGAACCGACGGTCTCGGTCGTGGATAAAGTGGTTGATAAACGCGGCACCCGTGAAGTGGCTGATGCGTATCTGAAGTATCTGTATTCACCTGAAGGCCAGACTATCGCCGCCAAGAATTACTATCGCCCACGCGATCCAGCTGTAGCGGCTAAGTTTGCCAAGGAATTCCCGCAACTGAAGTTGATTACCATCGATGATGTGTTCGGTGGTTGGACGAAAGCACAGCAGGTACATTTTGCAACTGGCGGCGTATTTGACGAAATTAGTAAGCGATAAAGTAAGTAAATATAAGATAATGATTTGATAGCAGTAGTGGACTCAGCGCCCGTAAGTTAATGCTTACGGGCGCTTTGTTTTATTGGTCATTTTAATCCTCTGATTATTTTCACAATATTCCCCTTTCTTATAGATAAAAACTCCCCGATTCGCCACACAGTGAAAAATGCGTTATTGAATTAACTCGGTTAATTAGGTTTATTAATTAATGGGGATAAGGGAATGAAATTAGACAATACAATCAGTACGATCTCACCGATTTATACGCAACAAAATGAAAATCCAAGCCTAATGAAAAACCGCGATAGCTTTGCATCACAGTATAGCGTAGATGCTGAGTATAATTATGTGGACTCGGGAACCCACAACTTAGGAAAGCTAGCCACCTATACACCACCCAAAACCATAGAAAATAAGAAAGACCCTGTTGGTATAAAACCTGGCAACTATTCCTGCTTTGCCACCAAAGAGAATTACTTGGCAAACTATTTGTTGGACAGAGTAAATCGTGAGGGTAAGCCGCCTTTGTTGCTGCGGCCACTGGCTGCTTTGCTTGCACTTTTTGGTATTCACGGTTTTGGACAAACTAACTGTGCTTCTTGTGCCACCGCCGTTGCAGAGACATTGGAGAACAATGATGTCTACCTGGCTATGCCAAAGCTTAGAGGTGCAGATGTTAAAGGGATAATGGGCCTACCCATGAATAGCGGTGTGTCGGTTAATGAACCACTGACTAAACAACAGCCATTGAAAGCCGAAGATAAACTGCTGACTAAGCTACAGCAATTGAAATCCACGGATGACCCACTGACTATATTACAGCAATTGAAACTCGAGGATGAACTGAATGGCGTTATTGTGATTCATCGCCCGGCTAGATGGCAGTGGCTACCGGGTGCGACGCAAGGGCACGCCTGTAATCTGATCAAATTTAAAGACAGTAATCTTATTCATTTTTTCGATGCGCAGAAGAAAACCCATTTAAGCTTTGATCTTAGTATCAGCCAACAGGAGAAGCCTTTAAACTCGACTGATCAAAAAAAGCTTTCCAACCAGGAGGCTCAGATAAGCAAGTTTCTTGGCCCGATAGGTGCTGGTGGTATTGATTTATATATGAAAAAAATGCATGCAGATATCAATAAAAAGGCCGGAGCATCAGCCCCAGCCTAATGGAGAGCTTAAAACCTAAATTAGGCTTTTTTAGCTGCTGCGGCTGCTTTCACGATAACCGCGAAAGCATCAGCTTTCAGTGATGCACCACCCACCAGCGCGCCATCGATATCCGGCTGGGTGAACAGTTCTGCTGCGTTCTTATCGTTTACAGAACCGCCGTACTGGATGATAACTTGTGCGGCAATGGCGGCGTCTTGTTTGGCGATATGGTCACGGATAAATTTGTGAACCGCTTGAGCCTGCGCAGGAGTTGCTGATTTGCCAGTACCGATAGCCCAGATTGGCTCATAAGCGATAACCGCGCCTTCGAATGCTTTAGCACCCAAGGTGTTCAGCACTGCGTCTAATTGTTTAGCACAAACCGCTTCAGTTTGGCCGGCTTCGTTTTCTGCTTCGGTTTCACCGATGCACAATACTGGCGTCAGGCCGACTTCTTTCAGTACGCCGAATTTCTTCGCGATAAATTCATCACTTTCTTTGTGATAAGTACGGCGTTCAGAGTGACCGATGATGATGTATTGAGCACCGATATCTTTCAGCATTTCAGCAGAGGTTTCACCGGTAAATGCACCAGACAGATTCACATCAACGTTCTGTGCGCCCAGCGCGATACGGCTGCCCGATAATTCATGCTTAGCCTGATTCAGATAGATAGCTGGTGGGGCAATAGCCACGCCACAACCTTCAACAGTACTCAGTTCTTTACGCAGGTTAGCGATAAGCTCGTTAACCATGTGAGTGCTACCGTTCAGTTTCCAGTTACCCATAACTAATGGATGACGCATGTTTCTTCCTCCAACAAGGGGACACGAGGGTCAATAATAATGACTGCCCGACAGGCAGTTTACCTGTCCAACAGTATAGAGATGATTAGCGGCAATGGCTTTGCTTTTCGTCATTAATTGCGGCGAGATTATGCTTCAGATAGTGACAGCTTAATCGGTTCAACAGCGAAGGTAAGCCCCTTTTCGCCATTATCTGCCACCACATAGCGAATTGCGCCGACAGGATGGGCGAAGAAAGGTGATCCTTTGCCCTGAGTCAGCAGTTGCTGCACATTACTGATACTTTGTTCGAGTGTGAGCGTGGGTTCAAACTGACGCATCAGTGCTGCCATATAATTTACCGCGACCAGCCGGGCGGCTTTTTCTTCACTGCCTTTGATCGGCAAATAAGTAATTTGTATGGTTTTTATCTTACCTGTACCTCTCTCCAGCGCCGTGGAAGCATAGAGGTTTTCATTAATCTTGCTGGCTGCCCGGGTCAGCGGGGGCGCATCATCTTTTACCGTGATGGCGTGAAACTCACTGATTGGCAGGGTTGGGTTGGCGTGATTATACCGCTCACGGAATTTCACCAGAGTTAAATCAAAGGTTGGTGCGCCAGAAAGTAGGTAAGGTGCCGTTGGTTGAGTCTCTTCAGCCTGCTGATAACTGCCAACATCGGGGTCGGCATGAGCGCGGCTAACCGTTGCCATTAGCAGCAGTATTGTCAGCATTGCGGTTATTTCTTTTCTCATGGCTACGCCGTTGTTAAGAGTGTGTGGAGGGAATTAAAACGGTAATTGGTGGTGATTGTCAAAATTCACTGCAAAGATTATAGGTTAGTTGCGGCGTTGAGTTACTCTATTGTGCATATCAACTTTAGGTTATATCAGTTAAATAGGTCGAGTTATTGATGACAATACAGCAGTGGTGTTTCTCGTTGAAAGGCCGTATCGGGCGGCGTGATTTTTGGATCTGGATCGGGTTGTGGCTATTGGCAATGCTGATTATTTTCACCTTGGCAGGGCAGAATTGGCTGTCAACTCAAACCGCCGCTTTTGCTATCGTATTTTTACTGTGGCCCACGGCGGCAGTAGTGGTTAAGCGACTACATGACCGCAATAAAGCCGGTTGGTGGGCATTATTGGTGGTACTCGCATGGATGCTGATGGCCGGTAACTGGCAGATGCTTGCGCCGATCTGGCAATGGGGTGTCGGGCGATTTATTCCCACACTTATTATGGTCATGATGCTTATCGACTGTGGCGCATTTCTTGGAACTGAAGGGGAAAACCGCTTTGGCCCAGAGGCAGTACCGGTGAAGTTTTTGGCGGAAAAAGCACAGCAGTGAATCAGATTTAATAAAGGAAAAGAGCTATTGCCCCTGAGGTTAATCATAACTCAGTGAGTGAAGGGTTTACCGTACCTAGGGGCACTTCGACGGCTTACGCCGTTACGACCCCAACGGCACGATTCCCCTTCATTCGACTTTGTTAGCTGTCCACGGGCGCTATTGCGCCCTTGAATATAAGGTACTGAGTCTTACCAGTACCGGTTGTTACCAATATTGTTCGCTGGTCATATGCCCCGGTTTACGGCGTAAATGCTTACGCATCCCGCGTTGCTCTTTCAGCATTTGCTGAGTATCACGTACCATTTGCGGGTTACCGCACAGCATGACGTGGCTATCTTCCGCATCAATTTTCAAGCCGACCGCCGCTTCCAGTGAGCCATTTTCAATCAGTGCGGGGACTCTGCCGGTCAATGATCCTGGGGATTCTTCACGGCTGACAACCGTCTGGATACGCAGTTTGCCGTTATAGCGCTGCTCGAGCTGTTGCATTAGCGGCAGATAACTGAGATCGCGGGCAAAGCGAGCTGCATGAACCAGCACCAGATTTTTAAAGCGCTCCAAATCGCGCCCTTCCTGCAAGATAGACAGATACGGGCCAATGGCCGTGCCGGTTGCCAGCATCCATAACGTGTTGCAATCCGGAATTTCTTCCAACACAAAGAAGCCCGCCGCTTGCTTGGTCACCATTACTTCGCCACCCACCGCCAGTTGGTCAAGTCGTGGGCTGAGTTTCCCCTCAGGCACAGTGACCAGATAGAACTCCAGATTATTGTCACTTGGTGCATTGACGTAGGAATAGGCCCGCTGTACCCGCTCGCCGTCAATATCTAAAGCCAGCTTGGCAAATTGACCGGCAGTAAAGGGATCAATTGGCGCATTGACCCGAATACTGAACAACGCGTCCGTCCAGTGTTCAATGTGAGTAATTTTGCCGCTAACCCATTCAGCCATAATTCTGATTCCCTTTATTCAAATACTTATCGAAAGTAGTACTTAAAGCGCAGGCGATATTTTAGGTCATTTGGTTGAAAAGTATTATCGATTACGTGTGACACCCTTCGCTCTTGCTGTAGTTACGTAATATGGACAGTTAACTTTACGTCAATGGTGTTTTTATCTGCCAGTGGGCTATTTGGCAATATGTCGTGCTAGCTCGCTAAAAAATCTGAATTTGTTAGCTTATGCGCCCAGTAAGTGGTGTCGCAAAAATAGTGAGGTGTGTCGCAAAATATGGCTTTCGCTGCCAGGTATATGTGACACGAAGTCCGGCTAACAATTAGTTAAGATTATGAGAAAAATAGAAAATTTCCACCTGCTGGTGATGTTGATTCTGTTAGTTGCAGTCGGTCAAATGGCACAAACCATTTACGTTCCTGTTGTCGCGGATATCGCCCGCGACCTCTCGGTGCGCCCCGGCACTGTGCAGCGCGTGATGGCGGCCTATTTATTAACCTATGGCTTCTCGCAACTGATTTACGGTCCACTATCTGACCGGGTTGGGCGTCGGCCAGTCATATTGGCGGGCATGATGATATTTATGCTGGGCGCATTAGGTGCCTGGCTAGCAAATAGTTTGTCCTTATTGGTCGCAGCCAGTGCTTTGCAAGGCATGGGGACGGGGGTCGCAGGCGTGATGGCACGAACCATGCCGCGAGATTTATATGCTGGCACCGCGCTGCGTTACGCTAACAGTATGCTGAACATGGGTATTTTAGTTAGCCCGCTCATGGCTCCGGTCATCGGTGGGGTGCTGGCCAGTCTGTTTGGCTGGCGTGCATGCTATGCTTTCTTGCTTTTTTTATGTGGTGGCGTGGCATTTTGCATGTTCCGTTGGTTGCCAGAAACTCGCCCGCAGCAAACTGAGAAGCGGCGCATGCTGGCCAGTTTCCGCTTATTGTTATCAGACCGCGCCTTTAGTTGTTATTTGGTGATGCTGATTGGAGCATTGGCGGGAATTGCAGTGTTTGAGGCCAGCGCCGGTGTGTTGATGGGCGGTGTGCTGGGGTTGAGCGGGGTGACAGTCAGTATCTTATTTATCCTGCCCATTCCTGCTGCGTTCTTTGGTGCATGGTATGCCGGCCGCGATGGTAAAACTTTCCATAACCTGATGTGGCATTCAGTGATCAGCTGTCTGCTGGCGGGCTTGATGATGTGGATACCTGGCTGGTTTGGCGTTATGAATATTTGGACGCTGGTGATACCGGCGGCGCTGTTCTTCTTTGGTGCTGGGATGTTATTCCCGCTTGCCACGACAGGGGCGATGGAGCCATTCCCTTATCTGGCCGGTGCGGCGGGGGCTTTGGTCGGCGGGTTACAGAATGTCGGTTCAGGTCTGGCGACCTGGTTATCAGCCCTGTTGCCGCAAACCGGGCAATTCAGTCTGGGGCTACTGATGTTTGCTATGGCAGTCTTGATTTTGCTGTGCTGGTGGCCGTTATCTCACCGGATGCAACCGCAAGAACATCGGGTTTAACTGCGAAGAGATTCTTGTGAGCGAAGGGGTTAACGCACCTAGATACCGTCTTGCCAGCTATCTGGCAAGCGGTATTTCAGCCGTAAATGGTTTACCCGACTTCAATACGCCATAAGCTAACTGCAACAACTTTTTCATTGCTGCACACACCAGGCACTTAC
>NZ_JAUJTZ010000021.1:0-80325 GCF_030433455.1 Yersinia sp. 22-579
CAAGAAAAACGCTAGACTATGAATCACCCGCAGAGCGTTTTAACCAATGTGTTGCATCCATCGGTTGAACTCACAGCTCATAGCAGACATAAGTCTTCTCCCTACCAATGTCGCGATGGCCTCGGGAATTGGACAAAACCTTGGGCACTATCATCAGGAATGTAAGAACCTAGAGTAAACAGTTCACTCGTATTCACGAGTGTTTGCCTGTTCACTTCGTGGTGAAAAGCACTTGGCTAAATTCGCAGCGGGTACAAGGGTACCAGCAAAGCTGTTCGCAGTGAGAAGTCGCGGCGGTCTGGATGGCTTTACCGCTAATATTGAGCGGCGAAACGACGGTAAGAACGATAGTTAATCATTTAGGTAGCACGAACGGGAGCAGCGAAGCCTACCTCGTATTTGCAGCGTTCGAGCTAAAGTGGAGGTTCGGCGTTGGCATCACCGGCGCGGCATAAGAAGCGGAGTCCACAACATCCTTTTGGCTGATTTGGCGGGTAAGTTATTCACAGTGTTCGTTGAACTGGTTCTGGACGCGCGGATCAACTCGATATCGGTTTTAGCCGCTTTGGTCATTCAGTTCGCTCGTTCGGCTTCAGTTCTTCCCAATGGTCAGCGCGATAAATAAAGCCGCGCCAATAGTCTGTTTCTCTCCAGTAGTCATCTGCACCCAAGATAATTAGAAAGTTTCCACGCTCTGCCAGGCTGACCGCCTTACGTGATTTGCTAATGATACTATGTAGATAATCTAAATAGTGATCGTTTATGCGGTTGTGGTAATAACTTACCGTGGCATACAAATCAGCATCTAAAAGCAGATGATGCGCCACTTCATCAGTGATCGAATCGCTATCGTTTTCATGCTCAAAAACGATACATGGGTTAATAATATAAAACCTATTTCGCTCGGAGTGTGCATCTTCAGGCCAGAACAAAATGCCGTCTGTGGAATAGTATTCCGTGTTCATCCCCAGCTGATTAGCGGCGGCGATCTCAGCCAATACGTTTATCATTTCGCGGGTATACGCTTTGCGCTGGCTCCAGACGGGTAGAATCAAATCACGCCGCCGGTAGTATGCTGTCGCCCACTGGTCTATAAAATCTTGTGTGGTCATCATTACTTTTTTCATACCTAGTTATTCTCCTTTGGAGCCCTTTGATACGGCGACTAGGTTAAATACTGCGTATCGCAATGGCAACGGGGCAACCGTCGCCGCGTGCATGGCTGTGGGCAGTTTGCTCAAACTCACTATGTTTGTGGCAAACTATCATTACTCGTCGCGTCATCCCTCTAAAAACGCGTGGCTGTAATCGTACCGGTCGCCATGTTTCGCCTGTGATAACTATTTCATTTCAGGAAATAGCCCCATCGTACCTTTAAAAATTCCGGGCTAATCGGGCTGTGCGGCTGGTGGTACGCCTGTAAATCTGTATCGAGCGCTAAAATGAAGCTCCATTTTCGCTGTTTAGGTGTTCTAAATTCACGGCAGATGTTTAATATTGATTATAATAATCAGGTAATGGAGCTGGCCAGTAGTAAACAAGAGCTATAAGACCTGCCTCAAGGTTACATAATTCACCGTTGAGTTAGCTTCCCTACGGGAGTGGGCTATGCGTGAACCTCCGCTTTGTGCCAAGAAGCAGACAGTTTATAACTGTCCATTACATTTATATTCAATAAGTATCAAGCCAACTTCCCAGCTGGTCTACCGTCCGATTACCTGAATATCTTCTGTACATCCAAATAAATCACAGTAAATATTGAACCAGTAAAAAATGGTAATGGATATGTTAACCAGTAAGGAGAAGATCCATGCAAATACCCATGCTAGAAACAGAGCGTTTACTGTTAAAGCCAATAGTTGCCGAAGATGCATCACAAATTCAAGAGCGCTATCCACGCTGGGAAATTGTCCGTTATATGGTGTCATCGGTTCCCTGGCCCTATCCTGACGATGGCGCAGCACACTATGTTAATAACGTCGTGCTGCCAGCTATGGCAAAAGGAGTCGCCTGGGTTTGGACCATACGGCACCGGGATAATCCTGACAATTTAATAGGTGTTATCTGCCTGGATGATGAGGAAGATAATAATCGTGGTTTCTGGCTGGTTCCTGAATGTCAGGGGCACGGATTAATGCGCGAAGCCAGTATTGCCGCGACAGATTACTGGTTTAACACTTTGAACAGGGCAGTATTGCGTGCTCCAAAAGCAACTGAAAATATACGTTCTCAGCGCATTTCAGTCAGTAGCGGCATGCGCCTAATAAGAACGGAAAAGAAAGAGTTTGTCAGCGGCCTTCTGGACTCAGAGTTGTGGGAGATTACTCGTGATGAGTGGAATGCCCATCACTCAAGCTAATAGGCTAGGATGTCCGCTTTCGCTCATAGCAGCAGTCAGTCCCCTGATGTTGCTTCGGCTGCTCCGTGCCAGGAGCGGACATTAAGGTAAGGAAATTGCGATACTTTGAATGATGAAAGTCGTTTCCGCTCAGTTTTTAATATTGAGAGCGGCCTCCTACAGTTAATCCAGCAAATGATAAAGATAACATTCACTCATTTACTGTATTAACGCCTCTCGCTGGTCGCTGACGCATAGCGCCCGGCGGATATCCATTGATGCGCTTAAACGCTCTGCTAAATGCTGCCTGTGAGGCATAGCCGAGGCGTAGTGCAACGGTGTCAATTGAGATCTTATCGTGAATAATCCAGTGACCTGCGATGCGCATTCGCACCTCCCTTACATAGCGAAGGGGAGGTATGCCGATGATTGATTTGAAGCGTTCAGCAAAAACAGAACGTGACACATGCGACTGGGCAGCAAGCTCAGCAACAGACCACTCCCGACTCGTATCGCGATGAATGGCCAGAATAGCACGGGCAAGTCGTGGATCACGTAACGCAGCGATCAGGCCAGCAGCGTTCTCGCTGCCGTTTTCGATCCATCCACGCACAATCATGGCAGCCGCCACTTCTGCGAGGCGTGCCAGAATGCCCGCGAAGCCAGCTCGTCCGGAACAGATTTCAAATTTCATCGCGCCCAGAATGGGAACCAGCCCCGGATAAATCTGTTCATTTGCCTCAACCACTATGGCTTGCGGCATCAGTTTACCAAGCCCCTGCATGCCACCGAGATCGAACTCCATACAGCCATAAAACAGAACCGTGCTGGGTGTCGGATGCGAACTCGGGCAAGTATTGATTCCGCTAACGGCCTCGCCTAAAGGAGCAGAGCCTAATGTATCGATATGTTGAAATGAACAGCTGACATCCGATACAAGCTGATGATCCTCACCCTGCGGCATGAATACCATGCTTCCGGCTTTCAGTTCGTACAACGTACCGTCGTGTGTACGAAGCAGAGCAGTGCCCACAGCGATGTAATGAAAATAGGCATGTCCCGGCCTGTTGCTAAAACCGACGCCAAACTCAGAGCCAGTCTGTAAACGGCGATACTGCACGCCACGCAGGCGCATTTCCAGCAGCAATTCACTGATGAGCTCGGATGACAGGGCAAAATGTTTATTCACATGCATATTCAGAGTTTCGGGTAAAAAATCAGGATATGGCATCATAGATCGTCCAGCTGCTCAACTCTACACTTGGAGCTGTAATTTTTCCCCAAGAAGAGTGTGTTATGAGAAATGAAGCAACTGAAGCTATATCCGCTAGTTTGAATAGTTCGGAACCCAAAGCATCCGCATGGATGGCCGTTATTTCACTGACGATGGGCGTGTTTGGCTTGCTAACTGCGGAATATCTTCCTGCCAGCCTGTTGACACCCATGGCCGCCGATCTCGGTGTGACCGAAGCTCTTGCTGGTCAAGCTGTGACGGTAACGGCTGTGGTGGCCCTGTTTGCTGGTCTGATGGTTCCCCGCCTGACGCGTAATTATGATCGCCGAAATGTTTTGCTTGGTTTTACCATGCTGATGATTGCCTCCAACCTGCTTGTCGCACTTTCATCCAGTCTGGCTGTTCTGTTAGTCATGCGCATTTTGCTGGGCATCGCGCTGGGAGGCTTCTGGAGTATGGCTGCTGCCGTCGCTATGCGGCTGGTCCCTGCTAAAAGTGTCCCACGTGCTCTCTCCATTATTTTTAGCGGCATTGCTGTCGGTACTGTAGTTTCGATCCCGCTGGGGAGCTATTTAGGTGGGCTTTATGGCTGGCGTAGTGCGTTTCTCGCTGCAAGTTTAGTCGGCGTGCTGACACTGCTCTTCCAGCTATTTACTCTTCCTGGTATGGCTCCGCGTAAAATGATGATAACGGCATCTGTCATGGATTTACTCCGCCGCCCCGGTATTGCGATGGGAATGACGGGGTGTGTGATTGCCCATACTGGCCAGTATGCGCTGTTTACCTATATTCGTCCGGCTCTTGAAAATATTGCCCAACTTGATGTGGATCGTTTGTCTTTGATACTACTCGGATTCGGCGTCGCTAATTTTATCGGTACGCTGCTGGCTGGATGGCTGATGGAGAGAAGCCTGCGTCTTACTCTGATACTAATGCCAGCGCTTGTCGGTTTAGCGGCATTGGGCATGATTTTGCTGCCACTAGAGGAAAAAGGGTTGATGTTGTTCGTCGCGTTGTGGGGGATGGCATTTGGGGGCGTACCCGTTGCGTGGTCAAACTGGGTAGCACGTTCCGTTCCCGATCAGGCTGAAACCGCTGGCGGCATGGTAGTCGCAGCAGTTCAGTCCTCAATTGCTGCTGGTGCTGCGTTGGGGGGATTACTCTTTAGTATCAGCGGCGTAACAGGTGTTTTCATCACCGCTGGTTGCATAATGCTTTTTGCCACGCTCATTATTGGACTAAAGGTGAGGGTCGCGCTGACCTGACCACTTCCCATATAACAACGTTTCAAATGAAGGCCAGCTGAACCAGGTGGCTGGCCTTAATAAAGTAGCGAGATTTATTAATCCCTTCTCGTTCTATTTATTGTCCACTTCACGCTCATAGCAGACCGGACAGCAATTCAGCCTGGTTGCTTAGTGCCAGGAGCGGAAGCTGGAGTGCCAGAGGCCCTCTAAAAATTGATGGTTCGTTTGCAGGGATACTTACAGCCGTATTGGCTCATGTCGGCTCTCGACCAAGCTATACCGGGGCGGTTCAGCTCAGAATCTGGATGAAATAAAGGATCCAGATGCGGATCCAATACCATTTGGACTTCTTTTCTTATGTAGCAGGTGAAATGGTCAGTTCCAGTATTCATATTTCGCCGTCATTACGGCGTTATGTTTGTCCACATACTGTTTACCTGCCCGATCAGTTGGGGTAATTGTGATATCCATATTGGCGCGTGTGCATTCTCCATGTGAGTTCCACTCCTCGCAGGTGGTCAGATTTTTTTCGATAGTGAAATACGTCTGGGTCTTGCTCAGGGTCAACTCACGGCCCTCGTTATCATAGCCATACTCTTCTATGGTTGAGGGTGATTGAGTTTTGATCAGGCGATGATTGCCATCATAACTATATACAATCGTATTATTATCTATCGCCATACTTCCTTTGCTTACCGCGCTTTCCAGTAATCCTGATGAATTGAAGTCGTAGTCGATTGTGCCTACTACGGTTTTATCTTTATCTTCCGGTTTTGTGGCCTCGATAACCGAACGATTAACTGCACGGCTGATAATTCCTTTATCGTTAAGCAGGTAAATTCCCTCAAGAGTCTGCCGATATGCCTGCGTGGTTTTCTGACTGTTTTTATCGGCTATGACCCCGTTTGAGTTCACCTGGATGCGCCAGCCAAATTCCGTTTTGTTCAACTGAATTTCAGAGGTTGCCGTGAAAACTGCTTTCTGGCCTGTTGAGGTTTTGACCTCTTTCATACGGCCGCCAATTAACTCACCGCATTGACTAAAGTTGCTATGAACCGATGTGCGAAGATACCCATCAGGACTATCAATAGTGATTGATACAGATTTGGGAATTTCAGTTCTTGTCGGCTGGCTCAGAAGGATGAAGTTGTTCAGCTTGTTTTTAGCGAAGATTTCCGCAGTGCATTGTGCTGCATAAGTCTGAAATGTGCAGAGGGATAAGAGAGTAATTAACAGTTTTTTATTATTGAATGACATTATTTTTTGTCCTCATGAACCGATCAGTTATCCAGATTTGGTTAAGTTGGCGAAGTTTTGTTTCATTGGCTGCTTGTCTGGTTTGACTCACTTGTCAATCAGTGGCTTCACTGCTGGCTACATGCTTTGTACAATAAGGTTCGCTTTTCGCTCTCAGCAGACCGATACCACTAGGCCATATAATAAAGGGCAAAAAAGCTTTCATCTTTTGTTAGCATCTACTTTTCTGCGGATATTAATCATCCTTACATACATATCTCTAAATTCTTTATCCTGCTTGATTACCATTTCCTTGGGCAAGGATGCACGCTCATTATTCCATTCATGAACAATATCCTCACATGCCTTATAAGCATCATTAACAATATTTTCAGCAGGAATCGTCGTGTTGATATATGGAATAGTATGTTTGTTCAGGCATATAGAGATGGGCGGCCCATAATCATGGTCTTCAGCATGGAGGGAAATAGCGAAAAGCATTGTTAACAGTGTTATAAATCTCATTTTCATTTTCCCTGTTGTCACAATATGACCAGAAATACCTGTCCTCTGCGAAAATATCGACTTTCCGTGATGAACCTTTAGTCGCTGAAGAAAGTTATTATGCATATGTTATGACTGCTTACACAATACCGGCCAAGTGATAGTCATCCTGTATCAGCTTGTAAAAGCTACAAGGTCAGCTTCACGCCCTGAGACTTTCGCCACATTTTTTTCTCTTCCATTAGTTTCAATATCTGTTCTTTCTCTTCGTCAAACGTCATAGCCCGAAATACTTACCGAACATATGTTTTCTTTTTTATCCGGTTTGGGCGATACAGAGAACTATTGAAACAAGAGTTGTATCCTGCTTTTACTTTCATTGCCTGAATACCAAATCGTCATATCAGTGATAGTGAATATTAGGAAAACATGCTTATTGGTGTGTCACTTTCCTGCATTGGTATACGTTTAGGTATACAAAACAAAGTTGAACTCAATTTTCACCAATAAAAACAACGCATTGATTAACCTATTCAACGTCCCCCAGCCCATTTAATTCAGATAACGAAATCACTTTTCAGAATAGTGATAACTAGTCACTACCCCTTCATCTGAAAAATCGACAGCCAGAAATTGTTCCCTATCATTAATAACTGGGATAATCAGATAGATGTGCCGATCTACGATTTTAGAGTAATAATCCCAATGCTTTGTATTATTGTAATTTTCCGTATTTATTGGCACTCCAAAATTAATAAGTACATCTTTACGGCTTGTCACTGTAGGTATAAGTTTCTGCTTGATTTCATTCTCTGAATACTCTGATAAACGTGTCTTGTTTGTGCTGTCAATATTTGAAGCGCAAGATGTAATCAACGCACAAACTAATGCAATACTAATTAGCTTCCCTCGATTCATTTTGAAATACCCTTTTCAACATAGATCCCATTAGTACTATCCAGCACAACTTCCTTTAGATAAAGAACACAATACCCAGTTTTATCGCCATAACTAATATTAGCTTCGTAGATTTTTTTCTTTTCTGGTGTAAATGGTAAATTCACGCTGCAACCCTGATATAAAGAATGATGAATCGTTGTCTTTTCTTCTGGCACAAGTAATGTTTCGAAATAGTCTTGCTTATACTCTTTCCCTGTCACTTTAGGCATTCCAATGTCCTTTGTAGAACCTAAAAAAGGATTTAAATAACGGTTATGCTTTAAAACCCAGCCACCACTTTCTTTACCCAACTTATCAGTTTGATATAAGGCATAGCTCATTGGTGGACCAATGAGGCGAATTTTAGCAACGTCTGGACTATCACTAGGTGGGATATACTGAGTTGGTTCAGGGAAAAAAGTACTACAGCCTGAAATACTCAGCACTACAGGAATTAAAAGATAGTTTAAACACTTCATGATATATCCTTATTAAAATATAAAAAGTCGCAGCGATATCTAATTATAAAAAAAATAAATCTGTCTGCGGCAGAAATTAGGTGATTTTTACCGACATAGGGACAGTCCGTTTTCGGAAAGTTGCGTAGTAAATATGAGGCCTCGAAGCGTCTCAATACGCATTTTTATTTGGTTTCCAGGAAAATAAAGTATTCATTCCGTATTTTCTTCAATGATGTTTAACATTGTATTTCGGTATCGGCAGTATTTCGTATTTCTTCAGTATTTTCTGAGACTTCATAGGTCGCGATCAAGCCTGCAAGTAGTGAGCGACTGGTGATCTGTCCGTCCTTGATTGGCATACTCTGATTTTAGATATCTACTGTATCCCAATTATCTTCGAACATTTTATGGTCAATAAGTCTGCTCTTTCTTTTCATCAAACGTCGTAGTCCGGTTCCTTGCCGGAGATATATTTTATTTTTTATCCGGTTAGGGCAATACGATGAACAACTAAAACAAGATTTATCTCCTGTTTTTGCTTTCATTGCCTGAATCTCAAACTCTTATCCACTATAGAAGTATGGATATTTTTGTATCTATCAACCTATGGGTTTTAGCCGCTTTGGCGCATTCAGAGTGAAAGTAATAGGTACGGTATGGAGTGACCAGATATAGGAATTTTACCGAATTATGATTATTGCTATTCATCATGTAATCTTCTGACCGGTCTTACTATCGCATGCATATCGCTTTCTTGTTCAATGCCAATATAGGCAAACAAAATGTGTCGGGGTTAGTGCTGACCCGGCAATATCAGAGCTTTGACCGTTTATCTCATCACCCAGCTCCCAGTTGATATTTACTTCAGCATGAATAATAAGAGACTTTATGAATAATACTCATAACCTTCCTAACCCCGCAGAGTCGAATAATGAATTACGCGTGTGGCAGGTTTTAAAATCACCAAAACTTATGACCCGCGAATGTCTCGCCGGTGTTGTGACAGCGTTGGCACTGGTACCGGAAGTTATCTCATTTTCAGTCATTGCAGGAGTCGATCCTAAAGTGAGTTTGATCGCCTCCATCGTCCTTTGTTTCACGCTTTCTATCCTTGGAGGCCGCCCTGCAATGGTATCCGCGGCGGCGGGTTCGGTTGCTTTGGTGATCGGCCCGATGGTTCACGCACACGGCGTAGAATACATATTGCCTGCGGTAATTTTGGCGGGGATAGTTCAAATACTTTTCGGCCTGACAGGCCTGTCGCGCATGATGCGCTATATTCCTCGTTCGGTCATGATAGGCTTCGTTAATGCGCTCGGTATTCTGATATTTTTTGCTCAGGTGCCGCATATCTGGGGCCAGTCAAGTCTGGTATGGGTTATGTTTGCCGTTACCCTTATCATTGTTTTACTGCTCCCACGCATAGTGAAAAGTGTACCCTCACCACTGATAGCCATCATCGTTGTTACCCTGGTAGCTATTCTGATGGGCTATAGATTACCCAATGTGGGCGACGAAGGAGCAATGAGTGCCGATTTGCCCAGCTTCACTCAGTTACTTGTTCCGCTCAACTGGCAAACCTTCCAAATAGTATGGCCCACCGCGTTAAGTGTCGCTTTCGTCGGTCTGATGGAGTCTTTGTTAACAGCAAAGTTGGTCGATGACATTACCGATACGCAATCCAGTAAACGCCGGGAATCTTGGGGTCTCGGTGTTGGCAACATTCTCGCGGGTTTCTATGGTGGTATCGCGGGTTGCGCAATGATTGGTCAAACTATCGTCAATGTGGAATTAGGTAAAGCTCGTAGCCGGGTATCCACAGTAGCAGCCGCGGTGGTGTTACTGGTCTTGGTTACTGGTCTAAGCAAGTTGCTGGCACAAATCCCAATGGTCGTGCTAGCAGGTATCATGATGGTTGTCGCAATGAAAACCGTTAACTGGCACAGCCTGCAACCGGCCACACTTAAACGAATGCCGTGGTCTGAAACGCTGGTGATGGTGTTAACCGTTCTGGTTACAGTTTGGACCAGCAATCTTGCGTTGGGTGTATTGGCAGGCGTTATTGTTGCCATGATCCTGTTTGCTCGCCGTATCGCACATGTGATTTATGCAGAGCGAACCCTGAGTAATGATGGCGCAAGTGTTCGTTATACCGTACACGGCCCCTTATTTTTTGCCAGCAGTAATGATTTGTTCGAGCACTTCGACTATGCGCACGATCCTAAGCGAGTCATCATTGACCTTACACATGCGCAGATTTGGGACGCCTCCACGGTAGCCGCGCTGGATGGCATCGAGTACCGCTATCAAAGATATGGTGCAAAAGTCATTATTGAAGGATTAGATACGCGCAGCAGTGATTTTCATAGCCGTCTCAGCGGAAATTTGAGGTAACGACATTGACTACAGCAGCCCACCTTGATGGTGGGCTGAGTTTAACTACATACCATGGTTATCAGCAATCCGAATACGACCCTAATCTATAGCCAAGCTGTTCAATCGATTGCTTTAATGCTGGCGACGTCAATACTTCCAACTCAGTAAGTCGTGGATAGCAGTAACCGCTGGTCATCAGAATTTTGTCTATAAAGGCAGGGTGGCACATCACCTCAATGGTATTAATTCCATTTTGATCCGCGGTTGCTAACAACTGCAAAAAAGACTGTTCTGTCAGATTCTCGCCATAAAATCCGGCATCAAACCACTCGGTGCTACGGGGATTATTCAGCACCATGCCCTGCTGTTGCGCCTCATGGCGATCAATACGTAATGGTAGTGATTTTTCGTGGGCAAAAGATTCAATCAACGGATAAATCTGGGGCAACATATGGACATGATGATGGCTATCAATATGAGTTGGTGGGCGGCCAAACACAGCGACGAATTTGTTAAATTGCGCAGTCAATTCTTGGGCAATTTCATCCAAATTTAACTCACCCGCTTCGGCCCGAGCCCATAGCCATTTACCCAGTTCACCCTTGGCATCCACCAATGAAGGCATGGCAGTTAAGGGCCGACCGTAAGTCAGAACAAAGTGCATACCTACTGGCAATGCAGGGTTTTGCTTGCTCAGTTCCGCCGCATGATAGATATCTGCACAATTCATCATTGCAGTGGTTGATGAAACAATACCATGCCGAAATGCTTCAATAATTCCGTAATTTTGGCCTTTGCATAGACCAAAATCATCAGCATTAACAATAAGTAACTTTTCCATTGAGGGTGCCTTATCGGTCTATTCCGGGATAAAATATAAAACCGGAAACTAATCGGATAATCCATCTCTGACGCAGTTGAATTTCTTGCGGTAATTTCCCGGCGTAAAAGAGGTCAATTTCTTGAAGTTTTTGATAAATAACGTGGTATCACTGTATCCCGCTTCGAAAGCAATATCGGAAACAAAGTAATTCGTCATTTCGAGCTGGGTTTTGGCAAAATTAATTCTGATTTCATTAATAATCTGCATTGGCGTTTTCTGATAATAACGCCGAGTGGCACGAGTCAGGTATTCTTGCGTTTTTCCCGACAGCGCAATCATGTTTACCAAGGCTTTCTCACCAAACATCGATTTATCATGCATTTTGTCGATACTGTTTTTTAACCACTGCGGTATGTCATCGTTAGTTTCAGTCTCTTTATAATGGCTGATACGGTTAGTCACATAGAATGTCAGCAGTTCGACTAATTCTGTCAGCTCATCTTCCCTAAAATGTGGCGCAGAAATAGCTGATTCAATATAAGAAAGAAAATCACCTTTCAGGCGATAAGCCTGCGAAGCCACAATAGGCCGGGAGAGTAGATGGGAATAGTGCTCTTCAAAGAAAGATTTTCTGATCCCAACGTTTAATATTCGCGTGGCACCAAAATCATAGAAACTTTGATGATGAGAACCCATGGGGATAAAAACAAAATCGCCACGTTCTAAAAAAACGCGCTTACCATTAATCTCCTGATAACACATACCGGTTAATATCAGGGTGTATTCATAGTAATCATGTTGGTGTAAGCCTGTCGCGCTCTCCGTTTTGTTATAAATAAACAGATGGAATTCTTTTCCGTTAAAAAAGTCTTTTTCACGTACTAATCTGACTTCCATCTTATTTACCTTCACTCTTTTATTTTAAAAACCAACAGCCATTTGTAGCGATTAGCTTATTTTTTGATGTAATTCAATGAGTTCTGAAATCAACTCTCGGGCTAACATCGCATTCATCAAATGATCCTGGGCATGCACTAATACCAACGTGACTCGGGTTTTACCCTCACCTTGATCTGCTTCAATAAGCTGAGTTTGTACCAGATGCGCTTCGTTCAATGCCTTGCGCGATTGTGCCATCAGCTCTTCTGCTTGGGCAAAATCACCTGTTTTGGCATGTTTCAATGCTTTATAGGCCAAACTCCGGGCTTGCCCTGCGTTGATAATCAACCCCATGACCACATCTTCCAGTTCATCGGTAGGTTGCACATCATCAACGATTTTATCTAAATCAAACATACTGTTGCTACTCCGTAAATTAAAGCCGTTAATTAAAGCCGTTTTGCCTGGCAACATCCGCAAACCAATAACCACTTTTCTTTATGACCCGCGATTGATCTGCGATATTCAATCGCACTAATCCATAACGATTTTTATAAGCATTAAGCCAAGACCAGCAATCAATAAAAGTCCACAGATGATAGCCTTTACAATTGCAGCCCTCTTCCAAGGCTCGATGTAACCATTTTAGATGCTCGCGAATGAACTCAATGCGATATTCATCTTCAACCCGGCCAGATGGGGTGATAAATTGCTCTTCGCCCTCAACCCCCATACCATTCTCAGAGATATAGCAGGGAATATTGCCATAATTCTGTTTCAGGTTGGTCAGAATGTCATACAACCCTTTTTCATAAATTTCCCAGCCACGATGCGGATTAACTTTCCGCCCCGGCATCTCATAAAAGCTAAACAAGTCTTCTGGCGTTTTCACCTGGCCCATAGGGGTTGTAATATCTTTCGCCTTGACTCTTCTTGGCTGGTAATAGTTAACGCCTAATAAATCAACGACGCCGTTAGTAATAAGTTGGCAATCGCCGGGTTCGATATTGGGTAGCAAGTCATGCTCACGCAACAATGCAATCAGTTCGTCAGGGTAAGTACCTTTAGTGACGGGATCGAGAAAGCTACGATTAAGTAGCAGATCGGCGTGATTTGCAGCCACATTATCGGGAATACTATCAGAGCGAGGATAGGTTGGGGTGAGGTTCAAAATGATGCCAATATCACCCCCCTGCTTCAGTTCCCGATAGTTTTCAACGGCTTTGGCGTGTGCCAGGACACTATGGTAGGCCACAGTTACCGCTCGGTTAAAATCTACCACACAAGGATAATGTAAGTCGTTCAGATAGCCAGCTTCAACCGGCACCACTGGCTCGTTAAAGGTAAACCAGTGTTTTACCCGGTCACCAAACAAGGTAAAGCAGATTTTGGCATAGCGAGCATAAGCATCAACCACCGCACGGCTTTCCCAGCCGCCTTTCTCTTGCATGCACAATGGCATATCAAAATGGTAGAGGTTGATAAATGGCGTGATGCCATTTGCCAGTAAGGCGTCAATGACCGCGTTATAAAAGGTGACGGCTTTAGGATTAAGCTCGCCGTCACCGGTTGGGATCAGTCTCGACCATGAAATCGATGTCCTGAAAGTGTTATGACCTAATGCTTTTAACAGCAAAATATCCTGCTGATAATTATCGTAAAAGGTGGAGGTGTTTTCCGGGCCAACTTGGCCATGAAAACGTTCTGGTGCGATGTCATACCAATAATCAAAGATATTCTGGCTTTTACCATCCCGCAATGACGCCCCTTCAGATTGGGTTGCAGAAGTGGCACTACCCCACCAAAAATTCTCGGGAAATTGATATTTCATTCCAGCCTCCAACCTCATACGTTAAATGGGTTTTACCCTTAGAATTTCAAGCTATCTGCTATTTCTTCTTCGCTTTGAACTTCACTGTCTATCGCGTTTTGTGCTTTATTGGCAATAATCACAAAGGGTAGATAAATCATTGTGGCAATACCAAGGTTGAACAAACTTAATAGCATCGCCGCAATACTGCCGTTGGTGTTAAAGAAAGCCCCTAATCCGACAGGCATGGTCCAAGGTGCAATATTGGTGATTGGCGGAATAAAACCGGTGTAATACGCAATTGAAGTGATAATGGCTAATACCGGTTGAACCAGGATAAACGGAATAAAGAACAGCGGGTTCATAATAACCGGTAAACCAAACAGAATTGGTTCGTTAATCTGGAAGATACTGGCTGGAGCACCCAGTTTTGCCACCTGACGATAATCTTCACGGCGAGAACCAATAAAGATAGCAATAACCAGCCCCAGTGTTGCCCCGGTTCCGCCGAGGAAGATATAGGAATCAACAAAAGGCTTGGCCCACATATGGAATTCTTTGCCAGCAGCCAAGGCCGCAGCAACCGAACCATATTGGGTATATGTCGCCACGTTTTCCAATGCAAATGGCATCATAATGCCACTTTCCAATGCAGATAATGCCATCGCACCGTGTATCCCGAAGAACCACAGTAGTGAAGAGCACATCACATACACCCATCCTACAACACTGCCCATCTTAGACAGAGGAGCTGAAATGGTGTCCATAATGATCTGGTGGAAGTTGGTGCCATGTAATCCAAGGGCATAGGCAATCACCCCCATGATGGACAGAATGATAAAACCAGGAATCAGTGCAGAGAAAGAACGGGAAACTGAAGTCGGGACACTGTCTGGCAGGCGGATAACCCAGTTACGGCGCACGATGAAGGCGAAGACCTCTGCCACCACCAAGCCGATAATGATACCGGATATAATATTTGCACCACCTAACCAGTTGGCACCAACCGCATAGGCATCGCCAACACTGTATGGGGTCACGGTCATAAAGGCAGCAATCGCCAGCAGTGCTGAAGCCAGCGGATCGACTCTTTTCTCTTCAGCCAGAGCCATACTGATAAAGAATGGCGTCATTAACGACATGATACCGAGAGTACCGTTGTAAACGTTGCCGCCTATCGCTTTAAAACCATTGAGCGTGGTGATGGTATCGGCGTCTAGCCGAACACCCATCGAGAAAAAGAATGACCCTTCACCAAAACTCAAGAAAACGTTATTGATAAGTACAAACATAGCACCCGTCAGGGTTAGCGGCATCAGCCGAATGAACCCATTCTTGATGGCATTAATATGTTGCTGTTTGCCAATTTTAATGGCGAAGGGCAATATGGCCCTTTCCAGAGAATTAATAAATGCGCTCACAGTGCTCCCCTTATTGTTTTGCTTTTTTTATTGCGGCAACAGCAGCTTTTAATACCCCTAAACCATCGACCTTGCCGTACAGGATAGAATCAATCACTTCGACGGGTTTGTTAGGGAACATTTTGGTGACTTCAGGCAACATATAAGCAATCTGTGGCCCTAAGAGGATCACATCGGCTTCAATCCCATGCTGCGCGGCCAGTGCTTCCGGGTAAGCATTGATAATCACTGGCACTTCATACTTCTCTGCTTGTACTTTCATTTTGGAAACCAGTAATGAGGTAGACATACCGGCAGAACAAAATAGATAAATTTTTTTCTTTTCCATACCCAACACCTTTTGATGTTCAAAAGACACAAGTTATTCATATGCCAGTGCAATGGTGAATTCCGTTTACCTGTACTTTATCGTGCCCCTTGCCCAGCCCCATTGTTTCTGGTTGTCGGCAGTATACGGAGTTGACAGCCAATCCAGTAATTCAAGCATAGCAATAATCGTCTAATATTGACTTTTCACATTGATAGCCTTCACATTTCTCAGTTATTACAATGTGATGGTTATCGCAAAATGATTATTTTTTTGCTCGGCGAATTAAGTTTAATTCATTTTCATTTCATATAGTTAGTTATTATTAGCTGATTTTGGAACAGCGAGGCACTACAATAAAATCGATTGAAATCGATAAAAGAATAAATTAGGAAATCTTATTGGTTTGATAATCGTTTCATCCAAACTTTCTCACTTTTTCGGCAGGTTCAGCGCAACAGCTTTATTCGTGAAGCGAAGAGCATGGCCGCCGTCCTCCTCCACATACAGCCAATACACAGTCCTTTAGGGGCAAAAATAGCCGATTCCGACTTAATACTCTAAAGTTAACAGGTGCTTGCCTATTTATGGAGTGACTAATGACGTTATTAGAAAATAAAACACCAGCCTCTCGACTGTATTTTCAACTATTAAAATTACTTTTGCTGAGTGTGTTTATCTCCGCATCGGCCATCGCCGCCCCAACCTCCACAGTGACGATAACTGAGCTACAAAATGGGTTGGATCACCCCTGGTCACTGGCATTTCTACCGGATAATGAGGGGATTTTGATCACCGAACGATCCGGGCAACTTAGGTTATGGCAACAGGGAAAACCGCTGTCAGAACCCTTGAAAGGCGTGCCCGCAGTGTATTCCAAGGGGCAAGGTGGCTTATTGGAAGTCGCATTATCACCTAAATTTGCCCAAGACAGGCGCGTCTACCTTAGTTTTGCTGAAGAGGGAAAGAACGGAAAAGCCGGTACTGCGGTGGGCTATGGTCGCCTTAATCCGCAAGGCACTGCTGTTGAAAACTTCACCGTTTTCTTCCGCCAACGGCCCAAGTTATCAACCGGCAACCATTTTGGCGGCAAATTAGCTTTTGATAAGCAAGGGGATCTTTTTATCACTTTGGGTGAGAATAATCAGCGCCTGACCGCTCAGGATCTGAGCTTGCACCAGGGTAAAATTGTACGTCTAACCTCAGATGGTAAAGTGCCGAAAGATAATCCCTTTGCCAATCAGTCACCGGCAAGACCCGAAATTTGGTCTTATGGCCACCGTAATCCACAAGGGTTGGCGCTTAATCCATGGAGTGGCTTGATGTGGTCCAATGAACATGGGCCGAAAGGCGGCGATGAAATAAACATCCCAATAGCGGGAAAAAACTACGGCTGGCCACTGGCAACACACGGGGTGAACTATTCCGGTTTGCCGATCCCTGAAGCGAAAGGTACTCATGTAGATGGGACTGAACAGCCCGTCTATTACTGGGAAAAATCACCAGGTATCAGTGGGATGGCCTTTTATGATGCCGACCGATTCCCTGGCTGGCAGGACTCGCTATTTATCGGCACATTAGCGCAAAAAGAGTTGATTCGTTTACAACTGGATGGCGATAAAGTCATGGCGGAGGAGCGCCTGTTGGGTGATCGTGGTGAAAGAATCCGCGATGTACGCATCGGGCCTGACGGCTATGTTTATCTGTTGACGGACGAGAGCGACGGTAAGCTACTCAAAGTCGGTCTTGCGACTAATAATTAGCTTAGTAGCCACAAATTTCCAAAGAAAAAGCCGGATAATATTCCGGCTGAGGTTAATGACAAAGTGCTCGTAACGGTGAAAACAGGTAGATCGTAAAGATGCCGTACTTCTTTTGTTAAAACAAGTATCCTTGTAGGCTCGAGCCGTGCCATCCTCCACCACAGCAAGTAAACCCCTCTGATTGCAAAAATTCTTACTCTATATTTCTGCTATCAGAATGATCCTATAACTTATTTGTACTACAATTATTACCACTCTAGTGAATAACTATGGAGGGCTTTTTATGACTGCAATCGATGTAATGTGGGTTGGGCTAGGTGGAGGGATTGGCTCATTATTACGATGGTGGATAGGACTCGGTGTCGGCAAGATATATAAAGGTAATTTTCCCCTCGGCACTTTTCTAATTAACATTTCGGGTGCATTTGTAATTGGTTATCTAAGCATTCTTTTTAGTGTCGACTGGCGCGATCGCTATGGCGATCTCATGAATGCCGCCGTGTTAACCGGTATTTTAGGCGGTTATACCACCTTTAGTAGCATGCAATTAGATGCGGCAAAACTATCTACAGCCCGGGGCAGAGCTATTGCTGCTGGATATCTGATTATTTCTGTATTAGTCGGTTTAGCTGCAGCCGCATTGGGTGCATGGCTGGCCTATTAATCAGAGGGACAATTTATTAACCGGATAATGTTATTAATCGGAGAGCGTTGTTAATCGGAGAACGTTATTAATAGGAGAAAGTTGTTATGCCGAATCTTATTATTTTAGTTTTTGTGGGTGGGGCTTTTGGTGCCATGTGTCGTGAATTTATTATGTTATCAGTTCCACGACTGGCAGATGGTTTCCCAATGGATATCTTTATAGCCAATATCATCGCCGCATTTTTATTAGGGTTAGCCACCTCTTTCTTTAAAAACGGTAAAATTAATCAATATGTCCATCTGATGGTAGGTACCGGTATTATGGGTGGTCTTTCAACATTTTCTAGTTTCGTATTTGGTGCCGTTGAAATGATGAAAACCCCCGGAGAGGTTTTAGTCTCAATTTGTTACCTGGTTATCAGCCTGATTGTTGGTTTTATTGCTGTTGAATTGGGTTTAATGGTGGGACCAAAAGAGAAACCTAAAGACTCACAAACTGCCACGCAATAAGAAAATGCAGTAATATCTTAAGGCATAAAAAACACCCTCACCATGAGGGTGTAAGGTTAATAGAAAAACTATTGATAACTCAGTGAGTGAAGGGGTTACCGCACCTCGGGGCACTCCGACGGCTTACGCCGTTACGACCCCAACGGCACGATTCCCCTTCATTCGACTTGATCAATAGATTTAATCTAATTTCTGGCAATTACCAAAGAACATCTCGGTAATAAGAGAATTATTAATCGTATCGCCATTTAAGGTTCTGACCAGCAGTTCGCTACCTAACAATGGCAATGAGAACACCATATCAGGGTTAACACGTTTAACTTTTTGCATATTTTGCGTTTCATTAACCAGAGCTAGTGTTTTCGTACCCTCACCGGCAATCTCTTTTGCTGCCAGAATGGTAAAGGTATTATCGGCATCATTGTTGCACAATGCGATAATATATTTTGCCCTGGCGGCACCAGCTAATTTCAGTGTTTCGACCGAAGAGGGATCCCCCTCAATAACATCTGCATGTGGAGGAAAACCGTGTTGGCTGCCAACTGCGCAAACCACAGTAACATCATCACCCCGGTCACGCAGACCGTTATAAACATTCAGCGCCAAAGAACTGGAACCGACAATAATAAAATGATTTTTACGTTCCACGTGAGAAATCCTACCTTTAACAATGCGTTTAATATTATTACTGATTATCGGGCCGGCAATAGAAGCAATCGAAGTAGCAAAGACTGTAATGCCAGCAATAATCACCGTAAGAGTGAACATTCTCGCCACAGTGGTATGCGGAATAATATCCCCGAAGCCCACTGTCGACATACAAACAATCGCGAAATAGAACGCTGTAGGTAAATCGGTCACCACCGGTGCGAACTCATCCCCCATGTAAAGTGTGCCCAGCATGCTATAGACGATTAATGAACAAATACTTGCGATCGCAAAGAATGTTGCACTCCCAAGACTGTAATGATCAAACTCACGCCAATAAAATAGCAATGCAACAAGGACAATAAGGGAATAAGTGGTCAGTTTATCTTGATCTTTCAGAATAAAGATATTGATAGCAACGAGTGTAAACAGCAATAACACTGTAAGAAACCATGCAGTACGGATTTTCATCGCAACTGAAAATGCCATTAATATCAATAGCAGACCGATCATAAATCTTGGAATTTCAAATAATTCAAGAAAACTTAGCGCCTCCTTCCAAGTACTGAAATTGTTTATCGCATCTGTTGAATGAGATAGTGCCCGGAAAAGCACAGGGCTTAACACCAGATACCCATTAATGGCCACCAAAATAGCCAACAAAAGCGGTATTGAAACCTTAGTTTTAATTTCCTGTAATATTTTCATCAATAGAGTGACTAAAATTGTTATAGGTGAATCAAGTATAGATAAAAAACGATAAAAATCATGGTCAAATATGATTATTTTTGACTAAAATCAAATGATAATTCGGTTATTACTATAAGGACAACATCACTCTGGCCATTTTACATTTTGTAAAGTTATCCATACTCAATAATGAATAAAATAATAATCCTATAGTTGCATTAATATCATTTTGGTTAATAATATATAGGTTCACTGGCATATCGGAAATGCCAGCGTTCGTAGACTTGAGTGATATCTATCACCCTTAATTTAAGTGTCTTAAATATTTCATCATATTTAACAGATAAATAAGGAAATAAGCATGTCCTACAAATCACTTCGTAATATTGCATTGACTGGTTTATTACTTTCCGCTGCCGCAACAAGCTTTGCAGCAACTACTAGCGCAACGGCGACTACCCCGAGTGATATGACCTGCAAAGAGTTCCTGGATCTGAATCCGAAGTCATTTACTCCGGTTGTTTATTGGGTATTAAATGATGATACTCAATATAAGAAAGGTGATTATGTTGACTTGCACGAGACTGACACTATCGTGACACCGAAAGTAGTCGAAGTCTGCAAGAAAGCACCTGAAAGCAAACTCTCTGAAATTAAACAGGATATTTTAGGCTTTGCTAAAAAACATATGTAACGTGTAAATGTCTACCTTATGAAAAAGGCGCTTAATAAGCGCCTTTTTATTTTATTGAATAATAACTAACGGGTAATACTCAATTTATCATAACCACGAACATAATAATTAACCGCAGAAATTATCCAACATAGTATAAACATACCAATAATCCAGTAACCTATCTCACCTAAGTTTTCACTGATATTATTTATTGGTGTCCAAATACCGCCAGTCAAATTAAGTTTATCCGCAATTAACCCTAATGCTTCAATTCCACCAATAAAGAATGCAATGATAACTGAAGCCGCAGTGATAGTAATGTTGTAATACAATTTCCGTACCGGTTTTGAAAAGGCCCAACCATAAGCACCAATCATGACAAAGTTATCGAGTGAGTCGATCAAAGCCATCCCGGAAGCAAATAAAATAGGGAAAACCATAATTGACCACAAATTCATGCCGTGAGTTGCACTAGCCGCTGAGATCCCTAACACCCCAATTTCGGTAGCAGTATCAAAACCTAAACCGAATAAAAAACCAACAGGGTACATATGCCAGCTTTTATTCACCATGTTAAACACACGTTTGAATATTCTGGCCAGGAAACCGCCATTATTGGTCACCAATAGATCAAGTTCTTCGTCTTTATAGACATGCCCTGCTTTAACCTGTTTAAACTTTTTATATACTGAAATCAGAATGGTTAAATTAAGAAAACCAAACAACAATAAAAACAGTGACGAAACCAACGTACCAATCAAACCGCCGGTTTCGTGGAACCACGCCATATTATTCTTAAATGCCATGGCGGTTGCTGCGATAGCCAGTGACGCTAATATGACAATAGTCGAATGACCAAGGGAGAAGAATGTCCCAACCGCAATCGGGGTCTTCCCCTGTTGCATCAATTTACGAGTTACATTATCAATAGCGGCAATATGATCAGCATCTACGGCATGACGCAAACCAAAACTATAAGCCAGAAATGCCATCCCCATTAACACTGCATTATCATTAAATTCGGTAAAAGCCCAAACCCATGCCAGCCCATTAATCACCAGTAAGCCAATCAATAAGTAAATGGCGCGACGCTTAGTTTGCTGGTTGCCAAATGCACTACGTTTCTCTATTCCAGTCGTCATATTCATACTCCAGAATAAAATCGCTATTGTCTATGTGCTGGCATCACATCTTTATTAGGAACCAGGAATAACCATGAAGCGAGAACAAATGGCATCGTCAAGGTTGGAATACCGATAGGGGACAATAGAATATTCAAAGCGCCCTGCACGATGACCGTAAAAATAACACCGACGATGGTATAAGCCAAAACGCGCCAACTGGGCTTGTTAAATGTCGAACCTAAAGCGATCGCCGTCAATACCGCACTGAATGCATAAAGTCCGGCATCAATACTGCTCGGGTTTGCCCCAAGGAATATAGCGGTGAAAAGCGCCAATAGTGAACCACCTACGGCAAATACGGCGGCCCAGAGCGATTCAACCGCCAGACCGATGATAAAAAGAATGCCGCCAATCAAACTACTGAATAAAAATACCTGAGAAACACCATTGAACATGCTGACGAAAAGATTACCCCCCGCAGTTGCTCCACTATCTAAAACCAACGGATGAGGTAGAGCCGGAGTAGGTAATCCACTGCTATGTAAACCGGCAAAGGCGTAACTAGCCAGCAAGATCATCCAGGTTGTGAGAACAAAAGGTGCAGTTAATGCCGCAACTTTCCAGGTTTTTAAAATATCGGCGATACAAACCATAACAATGACCGACACGATGCTACCTAAAACAATACACGCCCAGACTATCGGTGTGGCAACCAAAAATGTCGGTAATGCCGCCCCCACCAAACACCCGTTATAGCCGTATAACCCTGAGCGCCATGATTTACGGTCGCGCATCGTTAGCCCGGTGAGTGTTGCCACTACTGTTCCCAGCACACAACCGTAAGCCACTGCCGGATTCCCTTCGCCATAGGCTCCGACAAATATTGCGATAAAAAAGAATAACCCAGTCAGAGGGTTATTCTGGAACATGACTTGAGCACAGCCGCGCAGCGTTGTATCGATAAATTCAATGAAAACATTCGAAGCACTAAGTTGTGCCCAGCCGGATTGATTGCCCGTTTTCGCGTTCATTATTTTACCCTTCTAACTTGAAGCCACAGCTGTATTAGCTGCACTCTCTCGTCTTTGCACCTATTTATTGTTGCAGCGATGTTTTGCTGCAACGCCAATAACTTTGAGCAACACCCTAGCGCCACAAGAATTTTTCCGGCAATGTCACACCGAGAATTTCCTCACGAGCTATTTTCCAAAACTGTCGAATTTCATTTTTCACACCGGCACTATCGATTCCCAGTGCTTTAAACACCAGCCCGCAATCATTTGGTAAGCGCGTTGCCCCACTGGCAATACCGCCTTTAATATCAAAGTGGGCCGGTACCCGCGCCAGAATGCGATCATGATGCTCTTTGGGGGTTAACAAGATCACATTGCCGAACGCATCAAATGATTGCATTACCCCAATGGCATCAAGACTTTCTGACTTCGGTTCCAACACATATTTCTCAACAAACAGCTCTTTACCTGCTGGCTGTTCTTTACCCAAAAAAACGTGCGCAGCCACTCGGGAGGAATAAACATCAAAACCAAAGCGTTCGTCCGCATGGTGATATTTACGCCCAGACATCAGCACTTCCGAATAAATCGCCGTCGCCGTAGGATGAATATTAATGGTGGTATCAGTAATAAAACGCGAATTACGATGTGGAATAAGTGGGTCTGGCATAAATTCAAGATACCCTCCCTCTTCCACCGTAAAATTCTGTATCTGCGACGCGTAGTTGGCATTCATCATATGAACTTTGGTCGCCGATTGCGTAGTGACATGGGCGCAAGCCCCCGCCTCCACAATCACGTCAGTGGCCAGACGGTCACCTTGTAAAATGCATCCTGACGTCGAGATCATGGTGACACACGGCAGTTCGGGCATTTCTTCATCCCAGTACAGCGCTTTTTGCACCATTGAGGGCACCCGTCTTTCCATTTCGGCCAAAATACTGCGATGTTCACGTTTGGCAAATCTCAGTTTAAGATAGCCGCTTTTCCCTACCGCCCCGCTACGCATTTGCGCCGGTTCATCTTGGTATTCCGCGAGTTCCGGCGCGTTGAGACCTAATGCGTGAGCGCGAACCCGTGAAGGAGTTTCCACGATATTCTGGCTCTGCGATGTCATGCATGTTCTCCTTGTGGCTGCACATGGGTAAACAAGAAGTCGCGCATAATCATATCCACCAACTCTTCAATGCCCTGCCCGGTTTTGCAGTTGGTCAGAATATAAGGGCGCTCGCCACGAACCACTTTGGTGTCACTTTCCATCACATCCAGGCTGGCACCGACATAAGGGGCGAGGTCAATTTTGTTGATGACAAGAATGTCCGCCTGAACCAAACCTGGGCCATTTTTACGCGGGATTTTTTCCCCTTCCGCCACATCGATGACATAGATATAGAAGTCGGCCAAGGCCGGGCTAAAGGTCAGTGTCAGGTTGTCGCCACCGCTTTCAATCATGATGAGGTCGCTGTCAGGGAAGCGCTCTTCCATCTCTTCCACCGCAGCAATATTCATACTTGGGTCTTCACGCACCGCAGTATGCGGGCAAGCACCGGTTTCGACCCCGAGGATCTTCTCTTCATCCAGAATGCCTTTCAGGGTACGTTTCACCTGTTTAGCATCCTCGGTGGTGACGATGTCATTGGTAATGATCAGCGGCTTAATACCCCGTTTGATCAGAATAGGGGTGATCACTTCGATAATGGCGGTTTTACCTGAACCCACCGGGCCACCAATACCAATGCGGGTGATCTTTTTGCGTTTATCGGTTGAATGGCTATTCACGGGGTAATCCTCTTAGTTTTATCTGATATTGGCCAAGTAGTTGGCGAATAGGCTGTCCTCAGCGAGCCCACTCACCCAGCACTCAGAAGTCATTTTTATCAATCAGTTAAGTAGTCGATCAGTTACTAAACAGGCGAACGTGCGCTTTCACATGCACCGCCGCCAAAACATCCACAATAGGGACATAAGAAGACATCTGGTCAATATCGCCAATTTCGGCAATATCGCAGAACTTCTCGATGTCGTGGTTTAATTCAAACAAGATATGCTGAGTGTCGAAATGGGTAACGCGCATCAAACGCATCGCCGCACTTAATATCGTCATCGCCACGCCATATTGGTGCATCACCACCACTTCGCGCTGCCCAATCCCCTGTGCGGCCATCACCACCGCCTGAGTAACCGGGTAAGTCCCTGCGGTATTGCCATTTTTTATCTGTTCCAGCCACCAGCTGATCAGCGGATGCTCCACCACATGGATTGACATCTCCGCCAGTTTTTTCCCCATTCGGGTTGCCATCAGGCGGCTTTCTTCATTGAGTTTGCGGTTATTCACCGCCCAATCAGCACGGATAATACCGTCACGATCATCGGCTACTACAGCCCGATGGGCAGCAACTACCCCCATGCCATCACAACTAGCCGCTTGTTTTAAGGCGGTTAACACGAAGCCTTTTAACGTCGGCACGTCGCGTACCACGCCAGTTTGAATGGCGGACTCCACGCCATTGGAAAACGTGAAGGCCCCGACCGGCAGTACGGAATCACCAAATTGCATGATACGAATCAGATCTGATGCATTCATTGCGGTGCCTCCCTGCCAGAATCAGTGTTTATGGTCGTGGTCGCCGTGGCTATGACTGTGGTCGTGGTCATGGCTATGTGTATGCCCATCGCCGTGGGAATGAATCGCGTGAACATGTAAGCCGGAGCCATGAGGTTCATCCAAAGGGCTGGCGACATGCACATGAGTATCGGTATCTTCAGCCCCGCCAAATAGCAGGCGCGCTTCAGAATTACTGAGTAACGGTAGAATTTCCGCCCCTTTAACAAAACGGAAAGGTAAATGCTGGAAGCCGTGGGTTCTCATCACGGAATCCATCATGGTGGTGGCAACCGTCAGAGGCACATAGACCTCGTTATTTTTCGTCACTGCTTTCCAGTGCTGGTTACCCAGTGCGTGCCCCAGCTCAAAGCAGGTTTTAATCAGTTCATCCGGAGAACGGCTTTTCAGTTCACTCAGATCGATAACCATGACATCGCGCAAATTGATTTGTACCACCACCGCGACATTGGTTTTTTCATCCCACGCCAGCACATCTCCATCAGCCAGAACGACGTGTCGGTCGAGCGAAATACCCAGATCTAACCCCTGCGTACTGAGTTTACGGCAACGGCTTTTTTGCGCTTCCCGTTGATCCAAAACCAAGAGATCAAAAGTGGCGTCTTTGAGTTTCTCTTGCCAAACCGGATCTTTTTTCACATTGCCAAGAATGTGCTCTATCAAAATCATGTATTGACTCCTTGCCTGTATTTTTGGCAAAAGCCAGTTGCCCACAGTAATGAAATCCGTTTCTGTGCCACACATCCCGGCCATCGTTGGTCGCCCCATCCAACAACCAGATGACACTTACCATGAGCAAACTGAATGCTTAATAAACTGGATTTGAGTCCAGATTTATCCGTTAACCAAAGCCTTTATCAACCAAAGCTCTTATTAACCAAAGCCCTTATTAACCAAAGCTCTTATTAACCAAAGAAGTAGCGTTGGTTCATCGACGCTGTATCAATAGGCTCACAGGTGGCATGTACGCCATTCACTTTCACCGCAAAGGTTTCAGGGTCCACTTCAATGTTTGGTGTTTGGTCATTACGCACCAGGTCATGTTTAGAAATGGTACGGCAGTTTTTAACCGCAATAACCTGGCGATCCAGCCCGGCTTTCTCTTTCACACCGTCATCCAGCGCAGCCTGAGAAACGAAGGTGACGCAGGTGTCTTGCATGGTTTTACCCATGGCGCCAAACATTGGACGATAGAACACCGGTTGTGGAGTTGGTAATGAGGCATTCGGATCCCCCATTGCCGCCCAGTTGATCATGCCGCCTTTGATAACCATCTTAGGTTTCGCACCAAAGAAGCGTGGATCCCACAACACCAGATCGGCCATTTTGCCCACTTCAACTGAACCGATGACATGGCTGACACCTTGTGCAATCGCTGGGTTTATGGTGATTTTTGCCACATAGCGCAGGACGCGGAAGTTATCGTTACCCGGCGCATCTTCTGGCAATTTGCCGCGTGATGCTTTCATTGCGTTAGCCGTTTGCATCACACGCAGCCAGTTTTCCCCAACACGCCCCATGGCTTGTGAGTCACTGGAGAACATGGAGATAACCCCCATATCGTGCAGAACGTTTTCTGCCGCGATGGTTTCCGGGCGCACACGGCTTTCGGCAAAGGAGACGTCAGCAGGCACATTCGGGTTGAGGTTATGACACACCATGATCATGTCGAACAGTTCGGCCTGGCTGTTAACCCCGTATGGCAGGGTTGGGTTAGTCGAACTTGGTAGTACGTTAGGCTGGCTGGCAACACGGATGATGTCCGGCGCATGGCCCCCGCCCGCACCCTCGGTGTGGAAGGTATGGATGGTGCGGCCTTCGAAGGCATCAATGGTGTCTTCTACATAACCACATTCGTTCAAACTGTCGGTATGCACGGAAACCTGAATATCCATTTCATCCGCCATCCGTAATGAATGACGCAGGGCATTAGCTGTCGCGCCCCAGTCTTCGTGAACTTTATAGCCGACAACACCGGCAATCGCCTGTTCCAACAGCGGGCCACGGCCATAAGAGTTACCTTTACCCAGAATACCCACGTTGACTGGCAGCCCTTCAACTGAGCGCAACATCTGACGAATATTCCAAGGGCCAGGTGTCACTGTAGTCCCATTAGTACCGTCGGTTGGGCCAATCCCACCACCAAAGAAGGTTGCCACGCCATTAGATAGCGCATGATAAGCCTGTTGTGGGGAGATTAAGTGAATGTGGCTATCAATACCGGCGGCGGTCAGAATCAAATGCTCACCGGAAATAGCGTCGGTGCTTACGCCCACGACCATGCCGGGAGTCACGCCATCCATCACCCCTGGGTTACCACTTTTACCGATACCGGCAATTTTACCATCACGGATACCGACGTCGGCTTTGATAACCCCTAAACGAGCATCAACGATAGTGACGTTGGTTATGACTAAATCCAGTACACCGTTATCGCGGGTCAGATGGTTATTCGCGCCCATCCCGTCACGCAATGACTTGCCCCCACCGTAAACCGACTCTTCACCATATCCACGCAGGTCTTTTTCGATTTCGATAAACAGATTGGTGTCACCCAAACGGATTTTATCGCCAGTCGTTGGGCCAAATAGACCCGCGTATTCTTGCCGAGAAATTTGAGGCATCTGTCGCTCCTTTCTTTTTCCGGTACGCGTAACCTTCATCTTTCAAGTTGCAGGTGTGTTAGCTACACTCGCTCACCCGAATCACTTACCTGTGTAAGCTCATCGGAACTCTCTCGTTTGCCGCCTTCCTGAAACTTGAAATCTATTGGTTATAGCTAATTACACGTATGCGAATTTCGATGATTTTTAGTTAGGTAAGGTGTCATTTAGACGATTTGAAACCACGTTCAGCCGCACGACGAATAGCCTCTAGCTTATCCGGACGTTCGCTATTGGGAACGACGCCTTCACCGGTCCAACCATCCACCAGGTTGTTAAAGCCATATAGTGTTTGCTTACCACCAAAAGGAATCAGCGGAACTTCGGTTTCATCACCGGGTTCAAAACGGATGGCGGTTGTTGAAGAGATATTCAGCCTTTTTCCGTAAGCCGCAGCACGGTCAAACTCCAGTGCCCGGTTAGCTTCAAAGAAGTGGAAATGTGAGCCCACCTGAATTGGCCGGTCACCGGTATTGCGAACTTTTACTTTGGTAACGGGCTTGTTTTCATTAAAGGTGATCGGTGTATCGGCTAAAATGCAACCACCCAATGGGGTATTTTGTTCTGCATTATCTTTAGTGCTTTTCTTTGCGCTCATGCTTTGATCCTCTGCAAAATTCAGTTCAGGTTTTTACTCGCATGTTGCCGTCACTCATTTGATAGGGTCGTGCACTGTGACCAAACGGCTACCGTCGGTAAAAATTGCTTCGACCTGAACATTCGGAATCAGATCAGCCACCCCGTCCATCACATCATCTTTTGTGAGAACTTTACTGGCTTCTTTCATCACATCCTCTACGGATTTGCCATCTCTGGCCCCTTCCATTGCAGTCACTGTGATAATAGAAACGGCTTCCGGATAATTGAGTTTCAAGCCACGCGCTTTGCGTTTGAACGCCACATCAGACAGCGTGTAGATCATGAGCTTTTCAACTTCTCTTGGGGTGAGCTGCATAAGCCCTCCTGTATCTGGTTAAGAAAGTGAAAGTGAGAAAAACAACCTACTAGCCTTATAACTTGCCTTGCCTATAAAGGTTATCCCTTGTTATTGCTGATAAAAGTAGGTTTTTGACGCCTGTTAAATGAGAATATTTCAGAATTGAAGCGTATCCTCCTGTATATCCTGTGAGATTCTTCGTTTGAATTCTGACTTTACATTTTTATTACTATCAATCTGCTGCCAGATATTTATTCTGTAACCTTTAATATCGCGAAACAGACTAAAAACGACGGCCACTGTCCCTTCCCATCGCAAATGACCGCGACAGGCTATAGGGCATTATCCCGTTAGGTTTATTTGTATGATGATTTTTCCGGATAGGTATTTTTTACCGCTTTTAGTTATCTCAAGCAACCGTGAATTAGTGTTTATTAATATTTTTTTACTAAAATAGAAAAGCATTACTGCAATTATCCACAGTAAAAAATATAGTGAAGAGCTAATTAATCGTTTGCGTTCTATAGCTAATGCCATAGCTATTGAATCCCTTTATTTAACACCTAACTTCAGTAGGTTTTTTTGTAATAGAGATACCGTTAAATCCACCGATTGCTATAAAAATCGTCTATGATCAATATAGACCAAAACCTGAAAAATTCATCATTAATTGCAGATTTAATAAAAATTGCTATATGCAACAATACATGAAATGTAAAATATAAAGTGAAATCAATAAGTTATGGTTAATTTCAAGAGAGTTTATATTTGCCGCAAATAAAGTAAATAACGTATTCGCATTGAAAATTTATGCAGAAAAAAACCATAAAATAAAAACAAATCAGTACAAATTACAAGAGCACTCACTTTATGTAATAGTGTATAAAAATACATCACTACGTCAAAAAATGAGTTTAAATTAACCAAGGGATATATTTACCAGCCAATCATCTGCCGGTGAAAAGTTCTCTACCCGCTGTGTTAACGGTTATTCCATCACGTGGTGAATATCTATTTTTATCTATTTAAAAGTAATATAATCTCCATCAATACATTTATAATATGATACTAGTTAAAAACTACTCGCCCAGAGTTCTATTATCACGTCACATTATTATTTTATTGTTAAGATTTTATTTACCTCTAATTAATCATCATTGAATTCACCCTGTTTTTATCATCGCCAAACCAAGATGAGGCTTAACCACTGGCCGTGGATAAAGAGGTTTTTCACTTTCTCGCTCAGGTATCCATATACGTGAGCACACCTTTTCCAATAAAGATTTATTATGACTGAAAACAATTAGGCCTAACGGCCGACGAGCTGCTTCTTCCAATAACACTTGCCAAATTTGAGCCTGAATATGAGCATCAAGTTGTGCGGTGACTTCGTCGGCAATTAAATAGCGGGTCCGTGGGTCCAGGGCGCGCAGCAGAGCAATTCGCGCGAGTTCCCCACCAGATAATTCATCAGGTCGGCGTTTTAGCCAAACCGGGTTTACTGCCATTCGTTCAAGCCATTGTGCATCGGGTCGCCAGGCATCGTGCAAACTCTCGCCGGTTGTCCGGTAAGGATTGAAACTTTGTTCAGGATGTTGTGGCACTAATTGAACCGGACAATAACCTTTTTTAGCCAGTGGTGCGCCGCCTATTAGAATTTGCCCAGATGTTGCCGACTGCCATTGTGCTAATACTCGCCCCAAGGTGGTTTTGCCAAACCCACTGGGTGCGGAAATTCCCAATCTCTCTCCCTGTTTCAACGAAAATGAGACCGAATCCCATAGCCGTTTTCCCCCTTGATCAATGGTCAGATTATCGACACTAAACATACTCAGCCACCTCCGCCGGTGACATTTTCTGGCTGACAAACTGTTGCTCCGGCAAAGCCGCCCAAAGTGACTGTAACCACGGGCTGCCGCCGTTATTTTTCAGCTCTTCAGCGCTTAGCGTTTCGTGTAGTTCGCCTTGATGTAATACCGCAATCTTATCGGCAAAGCGCGCCGCCAGAGCTAAGTCATGAGTGACCCATAAAATGCCGCGCCCTTGCTGACAAAAAGCGCGTAAATGGGTCAGTAGCTGGCAAGCATGCTCATCATCGAGCCATGAAGTCACTTCATCCGCCAGAATATAACGAGCATTAGTTAGGGTTGCACAACTGGTCAGCACCCGTTTTGCCATGCCGCCAGAGAGTTGTCGAGGGAAGTCATGAACCAACCCCGGTGCGAGATTGTAGGTTTGCAGTTGCAGCGCGACATCTTCCAGCCGCAATTTTACCCCGCTGAGTTGGGCGGCTCGGGTCATCTGTGACCCCACTTTTATCAGAGGATTCAGGGCGCTAACCCCTTGCGGGACATAACATAAGGTCTTGCCGCGCCGTTCAATTTTATCTTGGGCGCACAGAACTTCACCATCCAGAATAATCTCACCACGGCAACGCATGTTTTCTGGTAACAAGCCCAATACACTTTGCAGTAACAGGCTCTTCCCTTCACCACTCCCCCCGACCAACGCGACCAATTCCCCTGGGTTTACTTCCAAAGAAATATTATTCAGCAAAGGGTGCCAGCTTTTCCGACCTAGCCAGCGATAATGGGCAACATCAATGGCAAACCTTGAAAATCTCAGCATCAGGCTATCCTCACCCACAGTTGTTGCAGTGCTCGGGCAAACTGGTCAAATATCAGTACCAACCCGACCAAAATCAGGCCAGGGAAGAATGCCAGCCACCATGCTCCACTGCTCAGATAACGAAGTGCATCGGCCAATAAAATCCCCAATGACGGCTCATGAGGAGACAACCCAAACCCTAAAAAACTCAGTGCCGCACTATGTAACACCGCATGGGGGAACATCAGCAACGTGCCAACAATCCATTGTGGTAGTAATAACGGTAGCAGATGATGACGCCAACGGTAAAAATTACTATTACCTAATCGATGTGAGAGCATCACATAATCAGTTTCACGAATACGTAAAATCTCGGCGCGCAAAATCAAGGCAAGTTTTGGCCAGTGAGTTAATGCCACCGCCAAAATAACGCCGTGCTTCCCTCCTCCCAAAGTGAAACAGATCAGTACCAATAAGAGTAAATGCGGTAAAGCCAGCATACTGTCAATCAATCCACGAATCAGATAATCCAGTGTTTTATTTATTGAACATAAGCTGGCGGTGAGCATCGCCAACAGGCCACTGGCAAAGGCAGCAATCAAACCAATTTGCAGGCTGGTAGTCATTCCCTGAAAACAGCGCAACCACAGGTCACGCCCTAAACTGTCGGTGCCAAACCAATAAGCGGGTGACGGCGGTTGGCGGCGAGCCATTAAATCCATTGGAATTTCAATGGGGTATATTGCCCATCCGTAAACGACCAATGTAGCTAATAGTGCTAAGGAAACAAAAAGCCGGAATAAAGCTCGGTTTGGGTTATAAGTCATAATTGCCGTGCGGCCCCTCTATTCAAGCGGTGTAACAGGGCATTGGCGATGCTGTTACCACAAAAGACCAAGATGGCGCAAAACATCACAATCCCCATCAATAACGGAATATCGCCGTGTAACCCGGCATCAATGGTCGCCTGCCCCAACCCAGGGTAAGCAAAAACTTTCTCCGCTAATAAAGATCCACCCAACAATTCGCCCACCGAGGCAAATTGCAGGCACAGCGCGGGGGTAATGGCATGGCGCAAAATATGGAAATTGACCAATGGCCACCCTTTATCCCCCTGCGCTTGTGCATAGCGAATAAACTCACTGTTCATCACTTCAGCCACCCTGGCACGGGTATGCAGCGCAATATTACCGACCCCCAGTAATCCTAGCGCCAACATTGGCAAAATAAGATGATGCAGCTTGTCACTCCAACTGGCTGTTTCTGCATTACTCCCTGGAGTCCACGCACAGCAAATCGGCGCCCAGTTCAGTTTCACTGCAAATAATGACAGCAGTAATAGGCCAATCCAGAAAGTCGGCAATGAGGCTAATAAATAGGACAGACTTGAGATAACACGATCCGGCCAGCGGTTAAGATAGCGCCCCGCCGTCAACCCGAGTAATAACCCGACAATGCCGGAGAATAACCATGCCGAAAATAGTAACGCGAACGAGGTAGCAAAACGCTCTCCGATAACGTGTGAAACCGGCGCGTTATATAACATCGAATAACCGAAATCCCCTTGTAATACTTGGGTAAACCAATGTAGGAACCGCTGCCACAAAGGTAAATCCAGTCCCCAACGTGCTGCAATCAGTGGATACTGCTCCGGTGGCACATGCAGTAAATCACTGCCGATATAGGCGCGTATTGGGTCAACGGGAGAGAAACTCAGTAGCGTAAAGGTGCCTACTGCCGTGACCAGCAGCAGGCAAGCTAAACGCAGGGTAAATAGCGAAATCCCCTTCATTACTGACAGGTCCATTTCCAGCTATCGAGGCTATTAAGCAGTGACCAAGAGCCGTGGATTTCCGGCGCACCTTTGCCTAAATCGACACAATTATTGGCCAGATATGTATGCTGAATATTCAGTAACCATGCCCATGCCGCATCGCCCCGAATACCGGTACCGGTGGTGCCGTCCCAATCCACTTGTTGCCAAAATGGCACGGCTTGCTCCCAAGTTTTGGCATCCAGCGCTTGTTGCAGATGTTTATCAACCACCGGGTTCTGGTAGTAGCCCGGATTATAATATTCCACCCCCGCAGCTTTGCTGCTGTAGTGGTGATACAACTCCATCGGGTCAAGGCTGCCCCAACCAAACAAGGTCGGGTTGGCGTGCATATTCCGTTCTACCGTTTCCCAGCTACCGGATTTCAAATCAACCTCAATACCGATAGGTTTGAGCATGGAACGTACCGCCTGCGCTAAGTCGCGGCGAGTGGTATCACCGCTGGCATACCAAAGTGTGATTTTAGCCGGAACACCATTTTTCTCTCTGATACCCGCGCTGTTCAACTTCCAGCCAGCCTGTTCCAGTATCTGTTTGGCTGTTTCAATATCACCATCTTTGATGGCTGAGTCCGGATTATTCCATGGCAACCCCTGCACGCCGCTATAGGCAGGGATGGCATGGCCTTCCATGATTTGGTCAGCCAGCAGTTGGCGGTCAATGGCGTAGTTAATCGCGCGACGAATCGCGACATCGGCGGTGACATCATTACCAATTGGGTAACCTTGTGCATCCTTTTTACCCGCTGGCGCGGTCGGGAACACAATGCCTCGGTTTTCCACGCTCGGTCTGACCCATAATTTCATGTTATTAACCGGGCCAACTGCCATTGATGGAGGAATACGAACTATGCCTAACTGCCCACTTTGCGCGGCAGCAAAAGCGCTGTCCTCATCAAGAAACACAAAAATCAGCTTGTCGAAATCATTTTTGTTGCCCGCATAATAAGGGTTTGCTTCGACAATCATTTGTTGACCCGGCTGGAAGCTCACTAAGCGGTATGGGCCGGCACCAATAGGTTTTTGCGCATAGGTTTTAGCATCATATTTATCCGCTGAAACAATCCCCAGTGAACCCAATACGTTCACAAAGGTGCTTTGTGGCGCTTTCAATTGAATGCGAACATTAAGAGGGTCAATGACTTCTGCACTGACGAAGTTACCCATATCAACCTTGCCGCCACTGGCAGCCGCATTGTTGTAGGTAAACGCCACATCTTTGGCGGTCAGAGGCGAGCCGTCGGAAAATTTGAGGTCTGGTTTGAGTGTCAGAGTCCAGGTTTTGCCGTCATCACTGGTTTTATAATCGCTAAGTAAAAAACCATTCCAACTGAGATCTTCATTTTGTTTGAGTAACGGGCTGTGCAGCAGAAGATAACTGCCATGACTCCAACCGAGCATGGGATCAAAACCTTCGGTTGGCTCGTCACCAATAGCCAGTTGTAGTGTGTGAGTTGGCGTTGCAGCACTGACTGGAACAGAAAAAGCACTTAATAGAGCGGCTGTCAGCAAGGTATTTCGGAGCCATAGACGTTTAGACATGAATCATCCTTTGATAAATTAGCTAGCGAATATAAGGCATTGCCTGTCAGACAAAGATTCAACAAGTAATTAAGCGTAGCACTAAACATTAATATGGGTAATGTGCATCTTATTTAGCATTAATGACTAATTTTCCACTCACTTATTAGATATTTAAAGCATTTATGTGACAAATATCAGGTTTAGATGAGGCAAATCAAAAAAAACCAAGGTAGAAATAAAATGCCTTATAAATAAAATTGATCTACATCTATAAAAGTTAAAAAAAATAGAGAGATTAAAATGATAGAAATAATCTTTAAAGGGCGGATTAACAACAGAATCACCTATTAGTCAGAGTTCACCAAGAGATATAACCTATTAGTTAGGCTGCTTACTAGTTAAGTAGGCTTAATCAAGCAGATAAATGATATCTTAATCCCTTTAGATATTATTGTTTATTTAAAATAATCAGAAAGAATGGCCAATAATAAGGTAAACCCCAATCGAGGATGAGTATCCACTGCTTGAAACTTACCATAACAGAAGGGAGAAGAGAGTGATTAGGTAGACATTCCTGAGTATAGAAATGTCTTTAATAACCAATCTTAAATTGACTGTTTTTTATTCACCACCCAACATTGAACGTAAAATAGCGCCTGCATCATCAGGGGGAAGTTTCAATATTTGGCTGTACATATCAATAGACATATCGCAGATCTTTTCACGATCGACATCAGGGCTGGCAGGGTTTGAGAACATCTGCAAATCATCTCCATACTGTTGCTGCATTCTCACCACAATAATACTAAGCTTGTTCTCATGCTCTTGATTTTTCGGTTTTATAATCCCACCAGAGGAGGCTTTAAACAGACGGTTAATCGAGTCCAAATCACGTAATTGCAACTCTTTAGGTAGAGCTTTTGTGGCATTAACGCCCCCACTCACTTGTGGAAATAATGCCTTGAAACAAAGATGTTCGCTGCGATTATTGGCCTGATAATAACGCAACTCTTCCAGGATAATATTCATATAATCGATAACGTCTTTATCGGGTGCATGTCGGATTCGTTGTACGATTAGGCCTGAGACAGTCTGCTTCATCTCATCAATCAGTTGTTGCTCAGAATGTCCTTCTTTCTTTGATTTTAGGAAGTTGTCAATCAACTGATTATAAAGGTCTGGCTCTTGCTGTTTCAGTGTTTGGAAGACAGGATACCCTTCAAATGAACGCTCTATCTGCGCTCTATCAGTGCTTCGAAGCCCATTAGGATTAATATAATGATAATAAATAATATTCCCAACAATAATGGGGATAATAACCCATAAAATAGCGCCTAACTTGCCCAGTTTATTTCTGTTACGTAATCCTGTGGTGATAAGACCTAAAACTGCAGCAACACCAGCAGATATCAAGACCTCCGTCCAATTCACAACCCACTCCTTTATGTTATAAATATTAAAATAGTGAAACTATTTAACTGTGACTTATATTAAAAATCTTAATCAACTGCCAATCCGTCAGAATCAAGGCCTTTGCCGGAAAGCTCACTAGGGAGTTTGATACGTCATTTCGTAAAAATAATCACTAAATGGCAGTTCATAAATAGCATGAGTACTCTCCAATAGCGGGGGAAGAACCCTCGATTCACAGCGAGTGGAATCTTCAGTTGGATATTCGCGCTGGCAATAACCCCGTGGGCTATCAATAAAACCCATTTTAGGCGTTCGTTTGAGCACCAAAACTTTGCCCTCGCTAACTGCCGCCTGCGGTTCGATAAAGAAGAAACTGAGCTGCGATACGAACGCGGTGACAGCAATGGCGACCACGACCACCCACAGATAAACAGAACGCATACAGAATTCCTGCAATGGATAAAACCGCTATTACTCTACCAGCTAACTCGTTATAAGTGCCAAGAATAATAGCGGTAATAACAATGATACGAGGGATACAAAGCCAAACTCAAATAGAACAACCACAACTAACCACATCTGCATTTTCATTCGTGGAACCCACCAAAGGTAGCCCCTCATCACGCCATCCTGTCACCCCTCCTAGCATCTCTTTAACCGCGTAGCCAAGCTGACATAGATTGATTGCGGCACGATGAACACCATTACAGTGCGGCCCGGCACAATAAATCACAAATAGCGTGTCCATTGGATAATGAGAATGCAAAGTTGCCGTCATTAATCGATGGGGAATATTGATAGCTCCTGGCACATGAGCCGATGCAAATGCAGCCTCACTACGTACATCCACCAAAACAAAGTCCACAGTCCCCTGTTGCTGACTGGAGTAAACATCTGAACAATCCGTTTCAAATGCCAAACGCTGAGAAAAGTGCTGCAATGCCCGCCCTGGAGATGCGGCTGGAATCTGACTAACTAAACTACTCATATGATTTCTCCATTAAATAATCCGAAGCATCACTTTATGAAATGGTGCTAGCCGATTACAGTGGCAGAAATGACAATAAACCACTGAGATACGCCAATGAATCATTCAGCCACCGGGAGTGTGAAACAAGAGCCAGGTCTGGTCGCTACCTTGGCTTATGATGGTCTGTGCTTGTTTGAGTTTGGTATTGCACAGGAAATATTCGGTCTGGCTCGCCCAGAATTTGATTTCCCTTGGTATCAGCATCAAGTGGTTGGTGTGGATAAACACATTTCTGCGGCCAATGGTGGCCTACACATTCACGTGGATGCCGGGTTGGCTTTACTGGAACAAGCTAAAACTATTGTTATCCCCGGCTGGCGCAGTCCTGACGCTCTCCCTCCAACAGCACTTACCGAGGCTTTGCAACGAGCAGCTGCACGCGGCGCGCGTATTCTATCTATCTGTTCCGGTGTTTTTGTGCTGGCAGCGGCGGGATTATTGCACGGCAAAAGCGCCACCACTCATTGGCGCTATACCGACTATTTGGCGCAACGCTATCCCGATATTCATGTCGATGCGAATGTGCTGTATGTCGATGAAGGGCAAATTATCACCTCAGCAGGTAGCAGTGCCGGAATAGATGCCTGCTTGCACCTGATAACCCGTGATTTTGGTGCTCAAGTCGCCAATCAGGTAGCACGGCGATTAGTCATGGCTCCACAACGCCGTGGTGGGCAACAGCAATTTATTCCTACACCGGTCGCTAAAGCATCCCATCGGGATATGGCAAAACTGATGGAGCGAGTCCGTGGGCAGTTAGGCCAAAATTGGACCATCAGCCAAATGGCTGCCGAATTGGCGCTTAGTGAAAGAACCTTTTTGCGACATTTTTGCGCTACTACCGGTCAAACACCTAAAATATGGCTACAACACGAGAGAATGCACAAAGCGAAAGCGTTACTGGAAAGGGATCAGATTAATATTGCTGGCATTGCGGAGTATTGTGGATTTCAGACGATTGAAGGTTTTAGAAATGCATTTCGCCAAATAGTGGGTATTACGCCTGCGGTATATCGACGACAGTTTAAATATAATTAGCGTCACTATCTTATAAGAATAAAATTATATAAACCGTAGAAAGTAAAAAACCCCGCTATATAGCGAGGTTTTCTTATGACTGTATAAATTACAGTGCGACTACGTTTACAGCTGAAGGGCCTTTCTGGCCTTGCTCGATGCTGAACTCAACGTTCTGGCCTTCATCAAGAGTTTTGTAATCATTACCCTGGATTGCAGAGAAATGTACGAATACATCTTTGCTGCCGTCTGCAGGAGAAATAAAACCAAAACCTTTACCAGCATCAAACCATTTAACTAAACCAGTCATTTTATTAGACATAGGGTATTTCCTTCATTATTTTGTGCCAATAGATGGCAATTGAGGTCTGCTTATCAAGAGTTACTTATGGGGGCACTAAAGAAGGAAATTCGTCGGAGAAGTGATGTCTAAAAATATCGCTTTAACTAGGAACTACTTTACTTAAATGGCTTACATAAATAGGTCTGTACTACAAACCGATGAAGCTATTAACGCATGCTGAGATATTAATAGCAAGGCTTATTTATTTCGCACATTAATGAATGATGAAAACGAATTATGATAAAACTAACATTGATATGGCTTACATCGGCAATAAATGACACATTCTAGCGGATGAGGTTATGCTCAGATTTCGCTATACTGCCACTGAAAATCGGAAGCCGTCATAAAGGAAAAGCAATGACAATGCGTGAGATTGAAGTAAAGTTTCTTAATGCAATGAGCGAATTGCAGTCAACTTTTGAGAAGCAACATCAGACATGGCAGGCCAGTTACAACGCGCTGCAACATGAACTGGAACAGTCAAAAGCACGAGAAGCTGCATTGCGGGCTAAAAATGATATGCTGCTGAGAAAGCTCAACACAGCTAATACCTTGCCTGAACAACATTCACTGGTCAGACAGATCAAAATGCTAGGTGCACACCTTGATGCATTGGCGAAAGATGCCGCCGCGTTTAATCATCATCTGAATAATCAGCAGAAAAACAGCGATAATTTTAGTGGCGATAATCAGTAAACACTTCGTTAATTTATCGATAGCGGCGGCTGAGCAGCCTGATAATTTTACGTTGTCAATTTCACCTTTTATGGCGCAAAGAAACACTACATGACGTGGATAATTATTGCTGTTTTGATCGTGGTTTTTATTGTGGGTTATCGTGTACTGACTTCAGATACCCGCAAGGCCGTAGATACACTAGCTAATTTACTGAAGATAAAACCGATTTATATTGAATCCATGCTGCAAGAGATGGGGCAGCGTCAAACACAAATGTTTATTCGCTCCACCAGCAATGGCTATGCTGAAGATGTCAGAAAGGCAGCTTATCTGGTTTTTATCTACCAAACCTTTATCAAAGATCCTTCCGATGAAAATGTGATGCAATGGCGAAATACGCTCATTCGTTCGCATATTTCCCCCATACTAACTGCTGAACATACTGAAGCGGCTTTGTTCTATTTTGCTGAACTGGATTTGGATGCTTTCGAATTAGCGCAATTTCGCCGCAATTATAATCTGCAATTTAATCAGGAAGCTGACGCCGTATTGCATTGATAAAGGCATTACGGCGCGACGAAATTAATGGCGGCAAAGGCGGGAAAACTTTACGGGAACATGCTGTTTAGGTAGCGCAATAACATTTCTCTTGAGCTAAATCCGTGGGCGATACCGTAGCGATCTTCTGTTTCTCCCGCGAGATAAAGCGGAAACTCCAGATACTTGTCACTGATGCGAAGTGTTGCTGTCGGTGTGGCAAACAACAAACTTTTATCTTTTTGCGCCGGGTGGATAACCAATGCTGTCCTGCCCATGCGAGCTTCCCGGTTGACATAAACGTAATGCTCCGCTTTCCGATAACCGTAAGCCTGATCAACAGTATAATCCCGCTCAAAACCGGCATTCTCCAAGACCCTAGCCACTTCATCTGGCCGTAAATACATTTATTTCCCCTCTTTTTAACTACTATTGAGCGACCTTACCGTAATAAATAAGGGAAACCACGTATTTATTGGCTCAAAGCGACTATTTCGGAATAGTCTACACGCCATCAAGCCGAGCGGCATTATCCCGACGCTGTTGTTGCTGTAATAACCGCAAGGTGAGCAACACCCCGAAGGCCACCATCAAGGCGGCCCCCAGATAAATTGCCGGTATGCCGAATTGACCAATAGCCAACCCCGCCAATGGGCCGGTAATCCCCAGCCCCAAATCAAGAAATGCGGAATAGGTGCCAAGCGCGGTGCCCTGATTCTGCGGTTCCACTTGTTTAACTGCCTCAACGCCCAAGGCAGGAAAGACCAGCGAGAAACCGGCACCGGCCAGAAATGCACCGACTTGAACCATCCAAGGGGCTCCCGCCCCCCAAATCAGCAACAAACCGACGATTTCTATCAAAAAAGAAACCGCGGTCACTTTCAAGCCACCGTGGCGGCCAATGCTGTTGCTGAATAGCAAGCGGATACCGACAAATGCGACACTAAATAAAGTCAGGGAGAATGCAGCACCGCCCCACCCTTTGTCGGCATAGAAAAGTGTAATAAAGGTGGCAATCACCCCGAAACCCACGGTACCAAAACCCAGCCCCAAACCGTAAAGCCAGATCTTCCCCAGTACTGCGCGAAAAGCAATGCGTTTGCCCGTTACCACCGAAACCGCTGCTTTACGGCTGGCTAACACTAGCGCCAACAACACGGCAAGGCAGATAAGCCAGGCGATACCCGCTAATCCCCAATGTAGATTAAGATAAACACCAAGCGGGGCACCTATCGCCATCGCGCCATAAGTTGCCACGCCATTCCAGGAAATAACCCGCGCCGTATGGATAGACCCCACGACACCCATGCCCCATAAGGTCGATCCGGTACTGGCAAAACTTTCGCCTACTCCCAGAAAGAATCGGCCAATTACCAACATCAACACACTGATTAATGGCTGGTTCTCCGACCAAAAAGCCAAGCCGCAGAATATCCCGCTAATCCCGCAGCAGCTCAAACCGAATAACACGACTTTTTTTGGCCCTAATAAATCAGCATATCGCCCGGCATGTGGGCGGCTAACCAAAGTGGCAAAATATTGGGCGCTGATAACCAAACCGGCCAGCAGTGAACTGTAACCCAAATGGTTATGAACAAAACCGGGTAATACCGCCAGCGGCAGGCCAATTGTCAGGTAACAAACAAAAGTAAAAATAACAATCGAGAGGATACGTTTATTGATTTGGCGAGTACTAAGTGGCGCACTATTCACCACCGCAGGGGCTGAATCAGTAGACATAAACAGGGCTCAAACAAAAAAGAACGTGTTCTCACAATACGCCGATCAGCTTTCAGTCTGAATCAAATATGTATAATAAAATATTATTTACTTATTATTCCGTGCCTGCTGATGCTCACGCCACAGTGACGGAGTCATCCCCTTGACCCGCATAAACTCACGGTTGAAGTTAGATTTAGTTTGAAACCCTGCCTCCAACATAATATCGATCACCGGCAGATCGGTTGTCGCCAATAACTGCGCAGCTTGTTCAATGCGTAACTGATTGACATATTGTGAGACATTTTGCCCGGTTTGCTGATTAATCGCCTGGGATACTTTTCGTGTGGGTACCCCGACTTTACGTGCCAATTTAGATAAGTTGAGTTGGCTGTCCAGATACAGATTATGGTGTTTTAAGGTCGATAAAATAGTTGCGAACAATTCATCCAGCGGTTCGCTCTCCGGTTTACCATTTACTGCTACCTCGGTGATAGGATCAGCACGATGAGCGCTGGTGAACAACGTGTAGCACATTACCAATGTAATCAATAAATTACTGATACTGACTATCACCCCTGCTTGATTTCCGGCAAAAAAGGCATAGTCCACACTGATAATGATGTCGCCCACCCCAGACCCCATTAGCAAGAGAGCCATCAGTAACCATAAACGATAGCTGAGCCAACTTTTTTCTAACGAAACCTGTTGTAAGCGATCCTCTCCGGGGCGCAAATAAAGCAGTACTGCCGCGCCATATAGCAAATAGCTAATAATCACAACCGCATCAAGCCACTGTGGTGCCAACCATACACAAACCACGGTACCAATAGGTGCCAGGCAGTGTTTCCACCATTGCCCCATCCCCACATTCCCTTTCGCGGTGCTTAATAAAGCTAAATAGGTCAGTGGCGGAATAGTCATGGCAACTATCGGTTGTAGGCCATTAAACAGAGTCAGGTGATAACCATAGCGCAACCCAATCAGAACACTTTGTAATGCACAAACCAACAATAGCAACAGCAGGAAAACGCCTTGCCGATGGGCTCTAATCAAATAAAAAAACAGACCAAAACATAATAAAGACAGTAGAAAAGAGACCGGGATCAGCGGCATACCATTGCCTTAACAAATAGATATCGTGAATAGCTGTTTTGCAGTGTAGACAGCCAGATGATTGAAAACAAGCAGGATCAGGGACTGGATCATGATCGAGGTCGCAACAGAATTTATGACTCGCTACGGTGATGGGAAACCCAATCAATCAGGATGTTACACCATGAAAACTACGTTTTTGTCTCTCTGCTTTCTGCTGTTTTTTCCGCTGACCGGTTACAGCTGGCAAACAGCAGTGACCCATATTTCATTCCATGACCTCCAACGCAATCGACAACTTGATAGCATCATTTACACCCCCACGGCTGATCAAGGGGAAACCCACTTGCTAAGTGATACTGCCGTTTTCCGGGGCATTTCTGTTTTACCCAACGCTCCCCTTGCTGAGGGTAAATTCCCGTTGGTGGTACTCAGTCATGGCAGTGGAGGCAACAATACCAGCCTGGCGTGGTTGGCCGATAAACTGGTGCAGCAAGGTATGGTGGTGGTAGCCGCTAATCATCCGGGCAGTACCACCGGAGATTCAATCCCAGCACAATCAGCTCAATTATGGTTACAAACTGAAGATATCTCTTTTATCATCAGTTCGTTACTGTCAGACCCGCGCTGGAAGTCAACCTTGGATGAGCAAGCTATCGGGGTGATAGGCCATTCAAAAGGAGGCTACAGTGCTATCGCGGCATTAGGAGCTACACTTTCCCGCCCGTATTTTATTGCAAGCTGTCAGCAACAACCTGACCAGCCTAATTGCCAGTTTTATACCCGTGCAGGCGTGAAGTTAGACCAGTTGTCTGCTGATAAACTTGAAGGAAATTATGCAGATAAACGCCTGCGTTTTGCGATTGCGTTAGATCCGGGGATGATTCCTTTTTACCAAAAAAGCAGCTTGCTTCACTTAAGCGCTCCACTGCTACTGATCAACGCCGGCTATTTTATTTCACCGAGTGAATCCCTGAATCTGGGCGGAGCAACATGGGTAAAACAACTGAATCAGCCAGGTATTACCGCTGTGACGTTAACCAATAGTGGGCATTTTGATTTTCTACCGCTATGTAAACCGGCGGCGGCAGCTATTTTGGCAGAAGAAGGAGAAGCCTTTATTTGTGCAACACCGGCAATTGAAAGGGAGAAAATACATCAGCAGACGGTTCAACAAATAATCACTTACCTTCAGCAACTACATATTTTACATTGAGATTAGATAACAGAATCAGTGAGGAACAACGCACAGGCGAGTAATACACCACACAGAGTCATCACACTAAAAATCAGTTCGAACAGATAGCGATTGATCATGATGGTTAGCCTACAAAAAAAGACACCCGGTATTAACCGGGTGCCTGGAATTGGCTAGACTGTGCGGGACAATGTCGCCCGCATTCCGGCGTTATTATGCAGCTGGAGCTGTAGCTGATTTTTTAGCAGTTTTGTGGTGTTTTTTAGCGGCTTGTGCTTTTTGTGCTGGTGCTTTTTTCACGTGTTTTTTAGCAGCCTGTGCTTTTTGAACTGGGGCTTTTTTCACAGCTTTTTTAGCGGCTTGTGCTTTTTGAACTGGGGCTTTTTTCACTGCTTTTTTAGCGGCCTGTGCTTTTTGAGCCGGTGCTTTTTTCACAGCTTTTTTAGCAGCCTGTGCTTTTTGTTCGGTAGTTTGTTTAGTCGCTTTGTGTTTTTTATGATGAGTTGCTTTAGCTGGTGCAGCTTTTTCTACGGCTGGAGCAGCAGTAGTGCTGGTTGCAGCTGGTGCTGCTGTAGCGGCCGCAGTTGTTTCGGCAGCGAAAGCAACAGAAGACAGACCCATGGTTGCAGCAACGATCAGCGCTAATACTTTTTTCATTTTAAAATCCTCAGAGTTTGTTTCGCTAAGCCCCCGGTGGGGCCGTTGGAAGAATCATAGAGGAATGGATTTTTTCTTTCCGTGAGTGATTGGTTTCGCTGAGTAACCAAATGTACAAAGCATGTTCTGACTATTTATAGTCTATTCGGATTACTCCTGAAGCTGATTGCCCCTTGCTGTGATGGTCTACGCTTAATGTTCATCAAGCAAAACGGAGAGTCAAATGTTCAAGAAATCAGAAAAAGTAGCAAGAGATCTCGATCAGGACGTGACCCTTCTGGCAGATACTCTCGACGATGTTTTACGCTCATCGGGCGACAAAACAAAAGAAGAGCTGGCCAAGGTGCGCCACAATGCTGAAGGTGTATTACGTGATGCACGAGCGCGTTTTAGCGGCTCGACCAGCTTGAAACAGCATGCACGTGATGTTGCCGGTAATGCTGATAATTATGTGCATGACAAACCTTGGCAAGGTGTCGGTATTGGTGCTGCCATAGGCCTGGTACTGGGTGTGCTGCTGGCCCGCCGCTGATATCTGTTCGCAGACCGATAAACTGACAGCTCCCTCATTGCTGTGTCTACTGTAGTTTTTGCTGTTTGCTTATCGGTGGCCCGAGTGATATTCACTGCGGGCCATGTTTTTATAACGCCAAATGATTTTTATTAACCTCAATAATTTTCATTTTCACGCCCCGCTAAAATTACCTTTGCCAGCTTTGCCACCTGTTTATCGACCTCGGTTTCAGAAATAAAATTGGTAAATCCCATCAGCAGTGCATTATCCACCCGGCTATTTTTTTCTAATGCCCAATCTGATACCGCTTCAATCGCCAGCCCCTGGCGTTGTGCCCGCGCGGCAACCATGCTGTCAGAAAAACGCTTATCCAACCGCGCCAATAATTGAATACCACCCGCCTGCTGTTCAACCTCAACAACTCCCACCAGTTGCCGCATAAGGCTGGCGGCCAATATTTCACGGCGCTCAGCATATAAATGACGCATACGTTTAAGATGGCGATAAAAGTGCCCCTGACCAATAAACTCCGCCACACTGGCCTGTATCAGTGGCGGGCTGGCACAGCTACGCAGTTGGCAACGGTGGTTAAAAACAGCCACTTGCTCAGGCGGTACCACCAGATAAGCCAGCCGCAGTGCCGGAAACATCACTTTACTGAAAGTCCCGGCATACAGCACTCGCCCATGTCTATCCAGGCTCTTTAACGGGGGAAGCGGCCGCCCCTGATAGCGAAACTCGCTATCATAATCATCTTCAATAATCCATGACTGCTGTTGCTCAGCCCACTCCAGCAGTGCAATGCGCCGCGCTAAGCTGAGTGCCACCCCCAACGGGCTTTGATGCGCTGGCGTGATAATAGCAAAGCGAGCATTGGGGCAATCATGGATAGCAGCCGTCACATCCATACCATCGCTGTCCACATTGACCGGATGCGAAATAAGCCCGGCCTCACGGATCAATTGCTGAGTGGCAGGATATCCGGGGTTCTCCAGCCAACCGCTATCTCCCGGCTTCAATACCGTATTAACCACTAGATCCAGTACCGACTGATAACCCGAGCAAATAAATACCTGCTCAGGTTGGCAGTTGAAACCACGAGATAACTGCAAATAATGGGCAATTGCCTCACGTAACGCCGGTAATCCGGCGGCGGGAGGGTGCCCGAGTGAGGTGATGGTCAGATTATGCACCTGTTTGGTGATGAGTCGCCCCCATTGCGCGCGTGGAAAAGCATCCAACGCGGGTAGCCCCAGCTGGAAAGGGCGTGCCATCATACGATCAGCCGAGAGAGAATGATTAATCACTACGGGTTGTTCGTCTGGTTCTACAATTTTCAATGGTGATAGAGGCGCATCGAGTAATTGAGCTGAAACATAAGTCCCCCCCTGCCCGCGGCTTTGCAAGAAACCTTCAGCAATCAGTTGGGCATAGGCATTTTCCACCGTTCCCCGCGCCACACCCACTTCGCTGGCCAGCACCCTCACCGAAGGCAAGCGCGTATCCGGTAGCAAAGTGCCCTGCACAATTGCATCTTTAATACGCTGATAAATCTGGCGATATACCGGGTCGTTATGTTGGCGATCCAGCTTAAGCAGATGTGAAAACATCTTCATCATGGCCCACTAAAATAAGTCATTTATGGCCCTATAGTATAGGTCATGGTGTTGCTAGAGTAGCGGCTTATTGAAGGGCCAACATCATAGGTACATATCATGGTTGAACAACGTCTGTATTTTTCCGAACTCTCACCGACTACCTACAAAGCGCTGGTGAGCGCCTCTATGTCTCTCGATAAAAGTTCGTTGCCAAAAACGCTGATAGAATTGATTTTTATGCGGGTATCACAGATCAACGGTTGTGCATTTTGCCTGGATATGCACGGCAAATTCTTGCGCGACCATGGTTTTGATAACGCTAAAATGGATGTCATCGCGGGCTGGAAACTCAGCAATCTTTTTAGTGAAGATGAGCGTGCTGCATTAGATTGGGCGGAGGCAGTGACTCATATCACCACCAGCGGCACACCTGATAGCACCTTTAATGTATTGAAAGCGCATTTTACTGATGCTCAGATTTCTGATTTAACTTTCGCTATCAGCATCATGAATGCATTTAACCGATTAGCGGTCAGTCTGCGTCAGTAAGCACTTCCCCATCGCCGCCCGGCAATAAAATATTTTACCTCCCTTTATTCCCTTGGAATTTGTCGCCAGCCCGGTGCTGGCGGCTTCATCTCTCAAATGTGCATAACTCATAGCAAATGACTACATATAGTGTGGTTGAATTAAATAAACACTAGATATAGTATCTAATTTATCACTCGCGAGAATGAAATCGGGGTTGATAATCAGGGGCTGGAGGTCGAGACACACCAACAATCTGCTAAGCCTGCCTTTTCTTAAGATAAGATGAGAATACGAATCATGAGTATTATTATTTACAGTAAACCTGATTGTGTCCAGTGCAATGCAACCTATCGCGCTTTCGATAAACAAGGGATCACTTATCAGGTTATTGATTTAACTGAAGACTCACAGGCTTTAAACCACGTTAAATCTCTTGGTTATCAGCAGGTTCCGGTGATTGTCGCCGGTGAGGATCATTGGTCTGGTTTCCGCCCAGACAAAATAAGCGCATTGGCTCAGGCAGTCAGTGCCTGATGAGGGTCAAAAAATGAATCCGTTGGTGTATTTCTCTAGTTCTTCGGAGAACACCCACCGTTTTGTCGGGAAGCTGGAGCTACCGGCAATACGTATTCCCATTGCGGGGGCGCGGGAAAAGTTACGAATGGAGCAGCCCTATATTTTGTTGGTACCCAGTTATGGTGGAGGCAGCCCAGTCGGCGCGGTGCCTATTCAGGTGATTAGATTTCTCAATGATCCCCATAACCGTTCATTGATCCGCGGTGTGATTGCTGCGGGTAACACTAATTTTGGCGACGCCTATTGCCTGGCGGGGAAAATTATTTCCCAAAAATGTCAGGTTCCTTATCTGTATCGCTTTGAACTACTGGGTACAGCAGAAGATGTGGCAAACGTGCGCAAGGGAGTAACTGAATTTTGGCAACGACAGAACTGAGAATCACCGATTCATCCAGCAGTGAACTTGACTATCACTCACTGAATGCGATGTTGAACCTCTATGATGCTGATGGGCGTGTCCAGTTTGATAAAGACCGCCTGGCTGCAAGGCAATATTTCTTGCAACACGTGAATCAAAACACGGTGTTCTTCCATAATTTACAGGAAAAACTCGATTATCTGGTGGAAGAGGGATACTACGAAAAAGAAGTGCTGGAAAAGTATGACTTCAGCTTTATCAAGAGCTTATTCCAACAAGCCTATAGCAAAAAGTTTCGCTTCCCGACCTTCCTTGGCGCGTTTAAGTACTACACCAGCTATACCCTGAAAACCTTTGATGGTAAACGCTATCTGGAGCGCTATGAAGACCGTGTTTGTATGGTCGCCCTGACATTAGCTGCGGGTAATCAGCAAGTTGCGCGAGATTTAGTCGAAGAGATCATTACTGGCCGTTTCCAACCCGCCACGCCAACCTTCCTCAATTGCGGCAAGAAACAGCGCGGTGAGCTAGTCTCCTGCTTCCTGCTGCGCATTGAAGACAATATGGAGTCCATTGGTCGTTCCATTAACTCGGCACTGCAATTATCTAAACGTGGCGGCGGTGTCGCTTTCCTATTGACTAATATTCGAGAAGTCGGCGCGCCGATTAAACGTATTGAAAATCAGTCATCTGGCGTCATCCCTATCATGAAAATGTTGGAAGATGCTTTTTCCTATGCCAATCAACTGGGTGCACGCCAAGGGGCCGGGGCAGTCTATCTCCATGCTCACCATCCGGATATTTTGCGTTTTCTCGACACCAAACGCGAAAATGCCGATGAAAAAATACGGATTAAAACCCTGTCACTGGGTGTGGTTATCCCCGATATTACTTTTGAGTTGGCGAAGAATAATGAAGAAATGTACCTGTTTTCGCCTTATGACGTAGAACAGGTTTACGGCGTTCCTCTGTCTGAAATCAGTGTCAGTGAAAAATACCGCGAGATGGTCGATGATAAGCGCATCCGTAAAAGCAAAATTAAAGCACGCGAGTTTTTCCAGATACTGGCAGAGATCCAATTTGAGTCCGGTTATCCCTATATGATGTTTGAGGATACAGTGAACCGGGCCAACCCGATCAAAGGCCGGATTAATATGAGTAACCTGTGTTCGGAAATTTTGCAGGTTAATTCACCAACCGAATACAACGATGACCTTAGCTATCGCCATATTGGGAAGGATATCTCCTGTAATCTTGGCTCACTGAATATAGCCCACACAATGGATTCACCAGACTTTGGTAAATCGATTGAAACCGCCATTCGCGGGCTGACGGCTGTCTCTGATATGAGCAATATCCGCTCAGTGCCATCAATTGAAAAAGGTAATCAGGAATCCCATGCTATTGGCCTCGGGCAGATGAATCTGCACGGCTATCTGGCGCGCGAACGTATTTTCTATGGCTCAGAAGAAGCGCTGGATTTCACCAATATCTATTTCTACACCGTGGCATATCACGCCATCCGCGCTTCTAACCAGCTGGCGATAGAACGCGGCAGCCACTTTAAAGGTTTCGACCAATCGACTTATGCTTCGGGTCACTATTTCACCAAATATATCGAGCAAAGCTGGCAACCTAAAACAGCTAAAGTGAGTGCGCTATTTGCCCAAGCGGGTATTTCCGTTCCGGATCAACAAGATTGGGCAGCACTGCGCCAGTCCGTGATGGAGCACGGGATTTATAATCAGAACTTACAGGCGGTGCCTCCGACTGGATCTATTTCGTATATCAATCACTCGACCTCCAGCATCCACCCGATTGTCTCTCCAATCGAGATCCGCAAAGAAGGCAAGATTGGCCGGGTGTATTATCCAGCGCCTTATATGACCAACGATAATCTTGAATATTATCAGGATGCTTATCAAATCGGGCCGGAGAAAATCATCGATACCTATGCCGAAGCGACCCAGCATGTCGATCAGGGGCTGTCGCTGACTCTGTTTTTCCGCGATACCGCCACGACCCGCGATATCAATAAAGCGCAGATATATGCCTGGAAGAAAGGGATTAAAACCATTTATTACATCCGACTGCGTCAGATGGCGCTTGAGGGGACGGAAGTTGAAGGCTGTGTTTCCTGCTCGCTGTAATAAATAAAAATGGCTAATAAGGATGTGATGATATGAATACAACAAAAACGATAAAACACGTTAGTGCCATCAATTGGAATAAAATTGAAGACGATAAAGACCTGGAAGTATGGAACCGCCTGACGGCTAACTTTTGGTTGCCGGAAAAAGTCCCGCTATCAAATGACATTCCTTCTTGGGCTAAACTAACGGCTGATGAACAGCAACTGACTATTCGGGTTTTTACTGGGCTGACATTGCTCGATACTATTCAAAATACGCTGGGTGCACCGGCACTGATTAAAGACGCCATCACTCCCCATGAGGAAGCAGTATTTTCCAATATCAGCTTTATGGAAGCCGTACACGCCCGCTCTTATAGCTCCATATTTTCTACCCTGTGTATGACATCGGATGTGGACGAGGCCTATCGCTGGAGTGAGGAGAATGGCCCGCTGCAAAAGAAAGCCGATATTATCCTTCAGCATTATAATAATGACGACCCACTGAAGAAGAAAATTGCCAGTGTATTTCTGGAGTCATTTCTATTCTATTCCGGATTCTATTTACCTATGTATTGGTCAAGCCGCGCTAGATTAACCAACACCGCAGATCTTATTCGGCTGATTATTCGCGACGAGGCAGTTCATGGCTATTATATCGGCTATAAATTCCAGAAAGGATTGGAGAAAGTAGATAATAATCGCCGTCAGGAAATAAAGAATTTCGCTTTCGATTTGTTGCAGGACTTATATGACAATGAAGTGCACTATACGGAGAGCCTATATGATGGGGTTGGCTGGACAGAAGATGTCAAAAAATTCCTCCATTACAATGCAAATAAAGCATTAATGAATTTGGGTTATGAAGCCCTATTCCCCGCTAGTCAGGCTAATGTTAACCCGGCCATTTTGGCAGCTTTATCACCCAATGCTGATGAAAATCACGATTTCTTCTCTGGCTCTGGTTCGTCATATGTGATCGGTAAAGCGGTCAATACTGAGGACGAAGACTGGGATTTCTAAGCTTTTCCACCTCACAAAAACTCCCCTTTTCGCTAATATAACAAAGGGGAGTTCTCCCTCCCTTGCGACCAGAGCAGGATGGCCAGATTCCCCCAGCCAAATCTAAAACTTCATCTTATCCCCCATTTGGCTACAGGCCAGAGTATCAGGGGGATTCAGCACTTTCATTGCAGGAAATACATTCTCAATAATATAGAAAATATATTGCCTATATATGTGCAATATTCACACTATTAACACTCTAATTAGCCATTAGATTCATTATCAATATTAGCCAATTTATCTAAAGTAAAAAACCATAGTATTAACGCAGGTAAATTAACAAGTTAAAAACTTATATATTGGGATGAGGACTATTGCAAAAATGATTATAGGAACATTGAGGGTTGTCTCAGATTCTCATTGTGTTAGGGTATATGGCGCTCTATTTTTTCATCAGGATAATATTGATCGAATAAACATAATTCAAAATTGACAGAGGAATACACCAGCTGCATGGCAATTAAACTCGAAGTAAAGAACTTATATAAAATATTTGGTGAGCATCCAGAACGGGCTTTTAAACTGCTTGAATCAGGTAAGAATAAAGAGCAGATATTTGCCAAAACTGGTTTGTCCGTTGGCGTTAAAGATGCCAATCTGGCCATTGAAGAAGGCGAGATATTCGTCATCATGGGGTTATCCGGTTCCGGTAAATCCACCCTGGTACGCCTTCTCAATCGTCTGATAGAACCCACTCGTGGTGAAGTGCTCATCGATGGCGAAGATATTGCCAAAATATCTGATAGTGCCCTGCGCACCGTACGCCGAAATAAGATAAGCATGGTCTTCCAATCCTTTGCATTAATGCCCCATCTGAATGTGCTCGATAACACAGCATTCGGTATGGAGTTAGCTGGCGTGCCGCAAGCGGAACGTCATGAAAAAGCCTTGGAAGCCTTACGCCAGGTGAGTCTGGAAAGCTACGCTCATTCTTATCCCGACGAGTTGTCAGGTGGGATGCGTCAGCGCGTAGGTTTAGCCCGCGCGATGGCCAATAACCCCGATATCCTATTAATGGATGAAGCCTTCTCAGCACTCGACCCATTAATTCGTACTGAAATGCAGGATGAATTGGTCAAGCTACAGGCCAGGCATCAACGAACGATTGTCTTTATTTCTCATGATCTGGATGAAGCCATGCGTATCGGCGATCGCATTGCCATTATGCAAGGCGGCGAAGTAGTACAAGTCGGAACACCGGATGAAATACTTAATAATCCGGCAAATGACTATGTACGCACCTTCTTTCGTGGTGTCGACATCAGCCACGTCTTTAGTGCCAAAGATATCGCGCGTCGTCGTCCGGTATCCTTGATCCGTAAAACACCGGGTTTCGGCCCTCGTTCAGCGTTAAAACTGCTTCAGGATGAAGACCGCGATTACGGCTATGTGCTGGAGCGCGGGCAGAAGTTTATTGGCGTGGTATCGATAGATTCACTGAAAAAAGCATTGGCAGAGAACCAATCACTGGATAGTGCCCTATTGGCTGATCCAGCACCGGTTCCGGCAGATATGCCTCTCAGTGAGTTGATTTCACTGGTTGCACAAGCTCCGTGCGCGGTTCCTGTGGTCGGTGAAGACAACAGCTATATCGGTATTATTTCCAAAGCCATGCTGTTGCAGGCCTTAGATAAGGAGACGCCAAATGAGTGATCAAATCCAAAGTAGCACCCCCGTAGACAGCAACCCGTGGGCGACGGATGCAGCAACTTCAGCAGCACCGGTCGCGACCGACTCTGCCACTCAGACCTTGTCAGCCGCTGCTGACCCCTGGGGAGCGAGCATGGCCGAGGGTAGCCGTGCCGCAGGCAGCGCGAGCCATGAGGTTGCTTCTCAGGCCGTACAGAGCCAAGCGGCACAAAGTACCGATTGGCTAAACAGCGCTCCGGCAGCAGCGCCTGAACATTTTAGTCTGATGGACCCATTCCATAACACCTGGGTGCCACTGGATTCGTGGGTTACCCACGGTATTGATTGGGTGGTGCTGCATTTCCGCCCGCTGTTCCAAGGCATTCGCGTGCCAGTTGATTTCATTCTCAGTGGCTTCCAACACTTATTGCTGGGTATGCCAGCACCGGTGGCGATTCTGGTTTTCGCCTTGATCGCCTGGCAGTTCTCTACCCTGGGGATGGGGGTGGCAACCTTGGTTTCCCTGATTGCCATCGGCGCGATTGGTGCCTGGTCGCAAGCGATGGTGACGCTGGCACTGGTTCTGACTTCGCTGTTCTTCTGTATTCTTATCGGGCTACCCCTCGGGATATGGTTGGCGCGCAGTAATAACGCTGCACGAATTATTCGGCCTTTACTGGATGCGATGCAGACCACGCCAGCCTTCGTTTATCTGGTGCCCATTGTCATGCTGTTCGGTATTGGTAATGTCCCGGGTGTCGTAGTAACCATTATCTTTGCCCTACCCCCAATTGTTCGCCTGACTATTTTGGGGATCAAGCAAGTACCAGCAGATCTTATAGAAGCTGCGGAATCCTTCGGTGCTAATCCACGCCAGATGCTGTTCAAGGTGCAATTACCGCTGGCGATGCCAACCATCATGGCGGGTGTCAACCAGACCTTAATGCTCGCATTATCGATGGTTGTTATTGCTTCAATGATTGCCGTTGGTGGGTTAGGCCAGATGGTGCTGCGCGGCATTGGTCGCCTTGATATGGGGCTAGCCGCTGTCGGTGGTGTCGGTATCGTAATTTTGGCGATTATCCTTGACCGCCTGACCCAATCATTAGGCCGTGACCGCCGCAGCAAAGGCGTTGGCCGCTGGTATGCCACTGGCCCTATCGGGCTAATCACCAAACCATTCCGTAACACTAAGTAATCTCAATTCATTACGCTCAATGTCATCCCCAAAGTCATTGGCGCTGCGGCAAGGCAGCAAGCGAGTAAATCCCGATGAGCTTACATCAGTAAGTGATTCGGGTGCGTGAGCGCCGCTAACACAGCTGCAGTGTCAAGGACGAAGGGGATAAGGGGAAAATTATGCGCACGACTGGAATCTGGGCCTTGGCCCTCACCACACTGATAAGCACTCAGTTATCCGCCGCAGAATTACCGGGCAAAGGCATCACTGTCCAACCACTGCAAAGCACCATTTCGGAAGAAACCTTCCAGACCTCGCTGGTCAATAAAGCGCTGGAGAAGCTCGGTTACGACGTCCAGCCAACCAAAGAAGTTGATTACAATGTCGCTTACTCTTCTATTGCCGCAGGTGATGCGACTTATCTGGCCGTAAACTGGGAGCCGCTGCATAATGATCAATACGCAGCCGCAGGTGGCGATGCCAAATTCTACCGTCAGGGTAACTTCATTGAAGGGCTGGCGCAGGGCTATTTGATCGACAAAAAAACTGCTGATAAATATCATATTACTAATATTGAGCAGCTAAAAGATCCGAAAATTGCCAAACTGTTTGATGCCAATAACGACGGCAAAGCGGATCTCACCGGCTGTAATCCTGGCTGGGGTTGTGAAGCTCCGATTAACCACCAGATCCAAGCCTATGGCCTCAGCGATACGGTAACCCACAATCAGGGTAACTATGCCGCCATGATTGCCGATACCATCACGCGCTACAAAGAAGGCAAGCCAATCCTGTATTACACCTGGACGCCATATTGGGTCAGCGACGTACTGGTTCCCGGCCGTGATGTGGTGTGGTTACAGGTGCCGTTCTCTTCCCTGCCGGATAAAACTATCGACACCCAGCTTTCTAACGGTGCGAACTACGGCTTCCCACCGAGTGTGATGCATATTGTCGCCAACAAAAAATGGGCTGAAGCTAACCCTGCCGCCGCCAAGCTGTTCTCCATTATGAAGTTATCAATTAATGATGTGAATGCTCAGAACATGCGGATGCATGCCGGTGAATCCTCAGATGCCGATATCGAACGTCATGTGAATGGTTGGATCCAAGCTCATCAGGCAACCTTTGATGGCTGGGTGAAAACAGCCGCTGAAGCGGGTAATACGAAAGCTACGCAGTAAATTCTAAATGGATTTATTGAGCTGTTAGCCAAGGGGGAGTTCTATTATTTTTCCCCCTGCGGCTTCAAGTACCAGGGGTATACCTAAAGTAATTGGAGTTGCAGGTAGGCAGCAAGCGAATGCATCCCAATGAGCTTACACCGGTAAGTGATGTGGGTAAGTGAGCGTAGCTAACACCCCTGCGGCTTCAAGTACGAAGGGCATAGATACAACGAAGCCCTGAGTTAGCAATAACTCAGGGCTTCTGAATGTTGGCGGTGCGGACGGGACTCGAACCCGCGACCCCCGGCGTGACAGGCCGGTATTCTAACCGACTGAACTACCGCACCACGCTGCTGTTCCGGTTAAGAACGAGTGGAATATTACGTATGCAATACAATCTCGTCAACACTTTTTCCAGTAAAATAAACCGTTTGCACAGTTTTTCATCTGGATATCACTTTATTCAGCGTTTATGCTGTCGTCCGTCTCTAGTGGCATACGCCAGAGACAGCTACCGCCCTTTTTCATCACCAAATCCAGACGTGACTCATGAGCGGCTAACTCATCTTCAGCGGCATAAATTATTTTCAGTCCAGATGCTGGCCGGGTAATACGCTGGATATCGTCTGAGGAATTATTTTGCGACTGATCACCTTCCATTGAGAAAGACAGTGATGTCTGCCCGCCGGTCATCGCCAGATAAACTTCTGCCAGAATTTCGGCATCGAGTAACGCGCCGTGCAATGTTCGCTTGGTATTATCTATCTGGTAGCGATCGCACAGGGCATCAAGGTTATTGCGCTTGCCTGGGAATAAACGGCGCGCCAGTAACAAGCTATCGGTAATGGTACAGAAGGTTTCAGTTTTCGGAATGTCCTGCTGCAACATTCGGAATTCGTAATCCATAAAGCCGATATCAAACGCCGCGTTATGGATGACTAACTCAGCACCGCGGATAAACTCGATAAACTCCGGTGCAATATCCGCAAAAGTGGGTTTATCAGCTAAAAACTCGTCGCTGATACCATGAACCCCGTAAGCTTCCGGATCGACCAGACGGTCAGGTTTGATATAAACATGAAAATTTCTGCCGGTCAGACGACGGTTGATCACTTCAACTGCGCCGATTTCAATAATCTTATGGCCTTCATAATGAACGCCCAGCTTATTCATACCGGTGGTTTCAGTATCCAGAACAATCTGTCTGGTCGGTGTAACTTGCATATTGCCAGTGCTCATAGCGCTCGTTTATGTCAGACTTAACTTTTAATCAGATAGGAAGAGTCTACCAGAGATGACTAAACAGGTAGAAATTTTCACCGACGGATCTTGCCTTGGCAATCCAGGCCCCGGTGGTTACGGCGCAATTTTGCGTTACAAACAGCATGAAAAAACCTTTAGCGCTGGCTATTTCCTGACAACAAACAACCGCATGGAACTAATGGCTGCTATCGTGGCGCTGGAAGCGTTGACCTCACCTTGCGAAGTCACTCTTAGCACCGACAGCCAATATGTGCGCCAGGGGATTACTCAGTGGATTCATAACTGGAAAAAGCGCGACTGGAAAACCACCGACCGCAAACCGGTGCGTAATGTCGATTTATGGCAGCGACTGGATCTGGCTATTCAAACCCATCAAATACAATGGGAGTGGGTAAAAGGCCATGCGGGACATCCGGAAAACGAGCGTTGTGATGAACTGGCCCGTGAAGGCGCAAACTCACCGACGTTAGAAGATACCGGTTATAACCCCAATTAACCTTTCAACCTTAATGTGACTGCACCATCAAGGTTGATCACGATAGCTTTTCGTTGCCCCAACAGCTCGGCTGAACCACGGTTTACGCGCGCCGAACTTCATCGGATTAAACGTTAACGGAATAGTGCGTTTGCGGGCAACAATCAAGCTGACACACCCCAACGCCGGTAGATGGGTGCTGATAAAGCGCCCACCTTCTTTATGCCACGGCAACACATGAAAGCGCGACAAATATAAAACTTCATAATTTAATAAACTGAGCCAATCCAATAAGCGCATTTGAGTAAACATGCGGCTAACATGGGGTTGCCGCTGGCGCAATAACGGCACCAACTTCCCTGCCCCTAAGAGACTCATTGGATTAAAGTTGCTGATAACCAACCAGCCGTCATCAATCAGCACCCGATCCACCTCACGTAAAATGCGGTGTGGATCAGCAGCATAGGCTAAAGTATGGGACAGTAAGCAAGCATCTACCGATTTTTCAGCAAAAGGTAACTGATATGGGCTGGCAAACACCTGCATATTTTTGCCCTGCTCCCCTACATTCACCTGATGGGAGATAGCGCATTTATCGCTGGCGATTTCAGCACTCAAATGGCCTATCTTCAGTAAGTGGAAACCAAAGAATTTCGGCCACCAGGGCTGCAACTGCTGTTCAATTGCCGCACGATAATACTCTCCCCAAGGTAACTCAGCCCAAGATGCGGGCGCATCGATCTTTTGGCGTGTTTGTGCTGGTTTCATGTTTTAACGTCTTCTTTCAAACTGTTGCCAATAAAAGAGGTATCTAATGAATCTTATCAGCATTCCAGCATTTCAAGACAATTACATTTGGCTATTGGCAGACACACAAAAGCACTGTGTCATTGTTGACCCCGGTGAATCAGCCCCCGTACTGGCCGCACTGAGTCAAGGCCAGTACCTTCCTCAGGCCATATTATTAACCCATCATCATAACGATCACGTTGGGGGTGTCGCTGATTTGCGCCGCCATTTCCCCGAAATTCCGGTCTATGGACCACAAGAAACCGCAAATAAAGGCGCGACAATAATTGTAAATGGGGGTGATCACCTGAGTATTGATGGCCAAAACTACCAGGTTATTGCCGTTCCCGGCCACACCCTTGGGCATATCGCATACTACAGCAAACCTTATCTTTTCTGTGGTGATACGCTGTTTTCCGCCGGCTGTGGCAGACTATTTGAGGGCACTCCGGCGCAAATGTACGCGTCTATTCAACAGCTCGCACAACTCCCCGATGAAACCTTAATTTGCAGCGCGCATGAATATACTCTCGCAAATCTTAAGTTTGCCCGTTTTATTCTGCCCTCAGATCAAGACATTGCTACATATCAGCAGCAAATCATGCAATTACGAGCAAAAAACCAACCTAGCTTACCCGTAAAATTGCAAATTGAGCGGAAAATTAATGTTTTTTTACGTTGTGATGACATTGATTTACAAAGAAAAATAGGTGTAATGTCTCCACCGGACTCACTTGTCTCAGTTTTTTCCGAATTACGTGCACAGAAAGACCGCTTCTGAGCTTTTAGTTGTGTTTTTTATCGAAGCAAAGTATGATTGGTCGTCTTTTAAGCAACTACATTGACACACACATGAAGACCAAAGCGATATTTCTCGCCTCAGTCTTGCTTGTTGGGTGCCAGACGTCCAAGGTGGGCGTTCAGGCTCCTGTACAGCATGCACAGAGTTTGTCTTCGGCAGGTCAAGAGAGTGAAGCAGGAGAGTACACAAATAGCGCCCGAGTGGGCAGCGCGCGATGGCTGGATAGTGAGAGTGGCCTCGCGCAGCAAGATTTGTGGAACTTCATTAGCGACGAGCTGAAGATGAAGGTTCCGGAAAATTCCCGGATCCGTGAACAGAAGCAAAAATACTTAAAAAATAAGAGCTATCTCCACGATGTAACATTACGGGCAGAGCCGTACATGTACCTGATAGTCGAGCAGATTAAGAAACGTAATATGCCGATGGAATTGGTACTGCTACCCATAGTGGAGAGCGCTTTTGACCCACACGCGACATCATCCGCCAACGCCGCAGGGCTGTGGCAGATAGTGCCAAGTACCGGTCGAAATTATGGCTTGAAACAAAACCAATGGTATGACGGCCGCAGAGATGTGGTTGCTTCTACCAAAGCAGCGCTTGATATGATGGAGCGCCTGAACAAGATGTTTGACGGTGACTGGTTGTTAACAGTCGCTGCGTATAACAGCGGTGAAGGCAGAGTCATGCAAGCGGTGAAAGCAAATAAGGCAAAAGGTAAACCGACGAACTTTTGGGCATTGTCGCTTCCTCGTGAAACGTCAATTTATGTTCCAAAAATGCTGGCCTTGGGTGATTTAATCAAGAATAGCAAAAAGTACGGTATAAACTTGCCTGACACTGACAAAGACCGTGCACTAGCACGAGTTGATGTTGGTCAGCAGATAGAGCTAACTCAGGCGGCTGAGATGGCGGGGATGTCACTGACAAAGTTGAAATCCTTTAATTCTGGGTATAAGCGCAATGTAACGGCACCAGCTGGACACGGTCCTCGTTATATCATGTTGCCGAAAGCCCATGCTGAGCAGCTTAAAGATTCATTGGCAGATACTGATATTGCCGCCGTTCAACCAACTAAGTTGGCACAGAACAGCACAAAATCGGCATCAAGTTCGCAGTATAAAGTTCGCCCCGGCGATACCTTATCTACGATTGCCAAGCGGTTGAATATCAAGACCAGCGATTTGCAGAGTTGGAACAACTTAAGTACCAAGAGTACCTTAAAAGTTGGGCAAACCCTGCAACTGGCAAGCAATACAACCAGCAGCAACAGCATCACCTATCAGGTTCGTAAAGGTGATTCTTTTGCCAGTATTGCCAAGCGTCACGGTGTAAACACCGACGATGTGATGCGATGGAATTCGGTAGTCAGCAAAGCTAATAAATTGCTGCCAGGTTTGAAATTGACGCTGTTCGTTAACGGCAAATCAACCCCGGACGCATAAAGTCAGAATCGCTATTAACGCTGTTAAAAAGCACCCTTCGGGGTGCTTTTTTTATGGCTGGAACTCAACCAGAAGTGGATTGTGATCCGAGGCTCGTGTCACCAATACTGAGGCATCAGCCAGAGTCAGGCCGCGATAAAACACGAAATCGAGAGGTCTGCCAAAAGCACGGCTGCGATTATCGGTACTAAACTCAACTTCTTCCAGACCCATACCTTGGGCAAAACGCTGTAAAGCATTAACCCGTTGGCGACTCCATGCATTGAAATCTCCCGCTAAAATAACCGGGCCACGGTGCATCGCAATTTGTTCACCAATCGGCTCTAACTGTTTACTGTAAACATCAACACCCAGACTAAAATTCACTGCGTGAATGTTCACAACCATCAATAAGCGGCCATCATGAATAGGATAAACAGTAATTAACGCCGACTTAGACAAGCGCAGCAGCGGCTCCCGTTCTCTCAATGGGCAGCAGTAGACTGGGTGGGTGGCCGCTAATGTCATCACGCCTGAGGGGTGTTGAGGCAATGCAAACGCAGGAACCTGATCAGCCGCCTGATAATGAGACGTAGCAAACCTCACCAACTCAGGTGTTGTTTGTGCTTCTTGCAGTAGCATCAGTTGAGCATCACGTCCGAATTCTTTAAGCACAGATAGCCATTGCGCCCGCTGCTGCTTAAAGATATTCCACACCATCACACGCAGAAATTCAGTTGTCGGCAATGGCGCGCCTGGCGGTAACCCTTGCCCCAATTGTTTAGCAGAGCCAGGGAAAATCTGTTCAACCGGTTGACCTGCAACATACCGCATTGCATATGTTCGTTTCGGCACTTTAATGGCCTATTCCTTATTCGAAATCACTCTGGTTTGTAAGATAACCGTAGTTGGTAGTTCACTGATTATACGCTCAGATGTTCCGGTCAGTAATGTCTTTTGCCCATGTTGTCTTTTTGATATTGGGATACTCAGGGATAGATTCAATCTATGTTATTCATAATGCACTAATAAGGCCTCTATGAACAAAAAAGCCCACAATCTATATGCGGGCTAAAAACGAAAATCTGAAAGTGGCGTTAGCTGATAACCACCTGATTTGAGTGTTTCTTATCCAGTTTGCCGCTTAACCTCACCAAGAGTAGTGCAGCAACAACGATTATTCCGCCAATCCATGGGGTCTGGGCTAAACCCACGCGAGTCACTGCCTGCCCCCCAAGAATTGACCCTAAGGCAATTCCTACGTTAAATGCTGCAATATTCAAACCAGAGGCGACATCAACAGCATGTGGTGTATATTCCTCTGCCTTTTGCACCACATAAACCTGTAAACCAGGGACATTGCCAAAGGCAAAAACCCCCATAATCAGTAATGTAATCAATGCCGCGACACTGTGGTTGGCACTGAACTGGAAAACAAATAACAGACCAGCCAATGCAGTAAAGATAAAGCTCAAAGCAGGCACAGCACCATGGCGATCAGCCAATTTCCCCCCCCAAATATTACCAATCGCAACAGATATTCCGTATGCCAGCAAAATCCAGCTTACCGCAGCAGCCGAGAACCCTGCCAACTCTTGCATAACGGGGGCCAGGAAAGTAAACATGGTAAAGAAACCGCCATATCCTAATGCAGTAATACCGTAAATCAGCAATAAACGTGGGTGAGTGAGTACCTGCAATTGCTGCTTAATACTGGCTGAAGCTTTATTGGGAATATTATTTGGCACCAAAATAGCACTGGCAATAATGGCAACAACACCAATCAGTGATACCGCGAGGAACGTTTCCCGCCAGCCAAAATGCTGCCCAATAAATGTTCCTAATGGAACCCCTGTCACCAGCGCCACTGTCAAGCCGCCAAACATAATGGCAATAGCTGAGGCCGCTTTCTCTTTAGGTACCAGGCTGGTTGCGATAGTTGAGCCGATTGAGAAAAAGACCCCGTGCGCCAAACCGGTTAATAGACGGGCGACAACTAATGATTCATAACCTGGTGATTGCCACGCTAATAAGTTACCTAACGTGAACAAAACCATGAGACCAATCAATAGTAATTTTCGAGGGATTCGCCCTGTTAATGCAGTCAGCACCGGAGCACCAATAGCTACCCCCAATGCATAAATTGAAACCAATAACCCCGCCGACGGGACAGAAACACCCAGTTGTTCGGCGATCGTCGGTACCAGCCCGACAATAACAAACTCTGTGGTACCAATAGCAAATGCACTGATGGTCAGTGCCAGTAAAGCGAGTGGCATTATCAACTCCAGAAAACAGTGATGGAAAACAGCTCAATTTGATAGCGGCTATTATGGACCTATGTTTAAATGACAAAAATGCTCAAAATATCAAAATATTTTTGCTGGAGTAGCAACAATGAAAGCAAACTCAGATGAACTGATTACTTTTGTTACTGTGGTGGAATGTGGCAGTTTCAGCCGTGCGGCAGAACAACTCGAACAAGCAAATTCGGTAGTGAGCCGAACAGTAAAGAAGCTTGAGAATAAGTTGGGTGTCACTTTGCTCAATCGCACTACGCGGCAGATCAGCCTGACCCAGGAAGGTGAACACTATTTTCGGAGGGTACAAAATATTTTGCGAGAAATGGCGACGGCAGAAAATGAAATTCTGGATAATCAGTTGAATCCTAAAGGATTACTTCGTATTGATGCCGCTACCCCAGTGGTACTACATATTATCGCGCCATTGATGGCTGAGTTTCGTCAGCGCTACCCTTTGGTGACTTTATCGCTAGTTTCGTCTGAAACATTCATCAATCTTATCGAGCGCAAAGTGGATATCGCAATCAGGGTGGGGACGTTACAAGACTCAACGTTGCGAGCCAGAAAACTGATGACTAGTTATCGCCATATTCTCGCCTCACCAGCCTACTTGAAGCAATATGGCACGCCGCAAACTGCCGCAGATTTAGAGCATCATTTATGTTTGGGATTTAATGACTTACCCATATTAAACCGCTGGCCTCTGGCAGGTGCTGATGGGCAACTTTATGAGATTAAGTCAGATCTGGCATCCAATAATGGAGAGACGCAACGCCGCCTGTGCCTTGAAGGTAATGGTATTGCCTGCCTGTCAGATTTTATGGTCCAGCAGGATCTGCAACGTGGGGATTTGGTACCGATATTACAAGAACACACTTTGCCTGTCGCAATGCCGATCAATGCTGTGTATTACAGTGACCAGGCTGTCAGTAATCGGCTACGCTGTTTTATTGACTTTATCAATGAACGTCTAATATCGGCGAATCCGACAAAATAGAAACCACCTCAAGCGAGGCGGCTTCGTCAGTACTTAATCTAAAGTTAATCCCACTTTGGTGCTAAACCATCAGGGCTTACCAGCCGTTCGTCACGATCTAGTGTGGCGATCAGCGCCATATCTTCTGCGTTCAGCTGTAAATCCTGAGCCAACAGATTGCTGGCCAAATTAGCCACTTTGGTTGATGAAGGAATAACACTGTAACCCAATTGCATCGCCCAGCTTAAAATGATCTGCGCAGGTGTCGCACCGTGCTGCTCTGCAATTTTCTTGATAACTGGCTCTTCTAATGCCTTGCCATAAGCCAGCGTCATATAAGAAGTGATAGCAATATCATTTTGCTGAGCAAACTCAACAACCTTGCGGTTTTGCAGCAATGGAGACAACTCGATTTGGTTCGTCGCTATGGCCTTGGCGCCTACCGCAGCTATAGCCTGCTTCATTAAATCAATAGTGAAGTTAGAGATACCAATCTGACGGGTTAATCCCAACTCTTTGGCTTTCATCAACTCAGCCATAAATTCAGCAACAGGCACTTCATCATTTGGCGATGGCCAGTGAATTAATGTCAGATCCACATAATCGGTTTTCAGCTTCTGCAAACTCTCTTCCAGGCTGGGAATTAATTTCCCTTGCGCTAAATTCGCAATCCAGATCTTAGTGGTGATGAATAGTTCGTCACGTTTAACACCGCTTTCTACGATAGCCTGACCAACTGCGGCCTCATTTTCATATATCTGCGCTGTATCGATTGCACGATAGCCCAATGTTAATGCCTGGCTCACTGAATCAATAACAACTTGATCTTGTAGTCGAAAAGTTCCTAAACCGAATGCAGGTACGCTCATTGTAATTCCTCATTTTAAAGCGAGTTGATTTGTATCCTGGTTAATATGCTGTCGGGCAAAAAAACCATTGGTGTAAAAATCTGGCTGCCACCGGGAAGCAAGTAACTCAGCTTCCCGGTGAAAATCTGCAGTGATTATGCCAAGAGTTTTATTGCCAAAAAATGCCACATTCAACACAATACTTTTGATAAAAAATCAACAATGAGGAAATTAATGATGACTATGGCCAGCGACGGATCACCAATGATGTATTGATGCCACCAAAGGCAAAGTTATTGGTTTGGAAGAATTCAGTATCAATATAGCGCCCTTCCCCCATCAGATAATCCAGATCGCCGCAGGCAGTGTCTGGGTCTGTTAGATTAATGGTGGGGGCAAAGCGCCCAGCCCTCATCATTTCCAGACTCATCCAGGCTTCAAGAGCGCCGCAGGCTCCCAAGGTATGGCCGAAATAACTTTTCAGAGATGAAATTGGCGTCCGATTACCAAAAACAGTAGCCGTAGCCTGACTTTCTGCAATATCCCCGCGCTCAGTCGCCGTACCATGAGCACTGATATACCCGATATCAGCAGCCGCCAGCCCCGCACTCAGCAAGGCTTTTTCAATACAAATTTGCATGGTTTCTTTTTGCGGCTGAGTTATATGACTGGCATCGCAGTTAGTGTAAAAACCCATGATTTCACCATAAATAGTGGCACCACGTGCTTGTGCATGTTCCAATTCTTCCAAAATCAGAGTGCCGGCACCTTCACCTATAACCAAACCATCGCGCTGACGATCAAAAGGTCTTGGCGATAATTTTGGCGAATCATTTAGCTGGCTAGTCGCAAACAATGTATCAAACACTGCCGCTTCAGAAGGACACAGTTCCTCTGCTCCGCCCGCTACCATTACCTTTTGGTAACCATGACGAATAGCCTCATAGGCATACCCGATTGCCTGACTACCGGAAGTACAAGCACTTGAGGTAGGGATAACTCGCCCACGCAAGCCAAAAAATAACCCGGTATTGACCGCTGCGGTATGGGGCATCATTTGTACATAGGTCGTACCGGTAATGTTATTGGTATGCTTTTCAGTCAGCATGGTGGCAAATTCACTGACCGGCTTGGTGCTGCCCGTTGAGGACCCATAGGCAATTCCCGTATCACCATTGGTTAGCACGTCTTCCCCGATCAGCCCCGCTTGCTCCAACGCCAGCTCAGTCGCTCGGGTCGCCAACAGCGATACCCGCCCCATTGAGCGAATCCGCTTGCGGGTGTAGTGCTCCGGTATGACAAAATCATTAATCGGCGCGCCTAAATGCGTATTCAGCCCCTGATATTCCTCCCACTGCGGCATATACTGCACCGCATTTTCGCCCGCATAAATACGTGCCGAGATATCAGCCCAACTGTTACCAAAGGCGGTAACACCACTCATGCCAGTAATCACAACTCGATTGGTGGCAACCATCCTGCTGCTCATACCATTCCTCCATTGATTGAAATCACCTGACGAGTAACGTACCCGGCAATATCTGACATCAGATAGCTGGCTAATCCAGCTACTTCTTCAGCCTCTCCCATCCGTTTAAGGGGGATCATGCGCATTGCTTCTTCCAGAGCTATTGGCTCCATATTGATCATGCCGGTATCAATCAATCCAGGGGCAATACAATTCACGGTAATTTTGCGTTTCGCCAACTCCAGAGCCAGAGCTTTGCAAGCCCCGATAACTCCGGCTTTAGCCGCACTGTAATTCACCTGGCCACGATTCCCGACCACACCCGAAACTGAGGAAAGCGCAATAATTCGCCCGCCTTTACGTAAACCGATCATGGGCATCACACAGGGATGTAGGACGTTGTAGAAACTGTCCAGATTGGTATGAATAACACCATCCCACTCCTCTTCTGTTAGTGCAGGGAAAGCGCCATCGCGGGTGATTCCGGCATTGTTTACTACGCCGTAGTAGCCACCATAAGTCGCGATATCCTGCTCCAGAACATCTTTGCACTGTTGCCTGGCACTAATATCAAAACAAATTAAGCGCCCTTCACCACCAGCATCAATAATCTGCTCCAGAGTCGCCTCAGCACCAGCAACATCTCGGTGATAATGCACTACTACTAAAAAACCATCTGCAGCCAGACGAAGAGCAATAGCTCGCCCTATCCCTTTACTAGCCCCAGTGACTAAAACAGAACGCTTCATGCACCATTCCCCAATGTAAGTTTTTTTATTTCTTCGGCATCAGGCTGATAAGTATTTAACCTGCCGCAAGCGACCTGCTTTCCTGCAATGCTGATACTGCACTCAAAACTGCCAATTTTTTCATCTTGTAAGATTAAATGAACACAGACCTGAAGCTCACTGCCAGCCGGGAATACGGCAAGCTCACAACTGATGGCCCGCCCCCCCAACAACATCCCGATAGTCGGTGGCACTGCTTGTTGCAAACCGTGCCAGCCACGCCAGACGCCAATAGTTTGCGCCATTAATTCGATAGCAAACCAGTTGGGTAGACAACCATGCGTATCAAGGAAGGGGGCGAGGACGCTATCTTGAGAAACAGTAACGCGACACTCGGCATTGCTCTCCTCTACAACATAAACTTTATCTAACATCACCATAGGTGATTGGTGTGGTAAGTAGTACTCAGCAGAATGCATCATCTGCCAGCCCCTAATATCAAACACGCGTTGTTACCACCAAAAGCGAATGAGTTAGACAAAATAACCGGAGTCTTGAGCATTGCTGGCCCAGTGACCAAATTAATCTCGGCCAAAGTTGTATCCCGGGATCTTTGAGAAAAATCTTGTATTGGTAGCGGCAAGGAATGGCTTAGCATCAGCCAACTTAGTGCGGCCTCAGTTGCCCCTGCGGCTCCCAAAGTATGTCCGGTCAGATGTTTGGTTGAACTACAGGGTGTCTGATGACCAAATACCCGATTTACGACCTGTGCTTCAACCTGATCATTTAAGCGAGTCGCCGTGCCATGCAGATTAATGTAACCGACACCCGCGGGCTGTAACCCAGCCTGAGTTAATGCCATTTTGATGGCCTGTTCCGCCCCGCGCCCTTCAGGATGAGGAGCAGACATATGCCAGGCATCCGAGGACTCCCCTACACCCAATAGTGCTACAGGGGAAGGTTCACGTGATAATAAGATTAATGCTGCCGCCTCACCAACATTGATCCCTTTACGTTCTGCCGCAAATGGAATACAGCGCTCAGCAGACAATGATTCAAGACTGTGAAAACCGTTGATGGGCATACGGCACAAGCTATCCGCACCACCAACTATCGCTGCATCGACCATTCCTGATTCTATTAGGCGCTTGCCACTAATAATTGCCCGCACGCTGGAAGAACAAGCCGTCGAGACGGTATAACTCGGGCCAGTTAAACCTAAATAGCGTGTGAGGAAGATGCTGGGATCACCTAACTCTTGCTGTTGGTAATGGTATCCCGCAGGAAACTCACCAGAACCGGGTTGATATTCCCTGACCGCCTGTTCCCCTTCGAAAATACCGGAAGTGCTGGTTCCCATAATCACGGCAACTCGTGATGCACCATAGCGGGCGATACATGCGGTAATTTCAGGTTGAATTTGCAACAAGGCAGCCATCAATAGGCGGTTGTTACGGCTATTGTGTGGCGCGAGTTGTTCCGGTAATGCGGGTAACTCAGCATCAACCGCTCCCAACCAAATAGGTGAATCATCCAAGAGCCAACCCGGCCGGGGGGCCATTCCAGGGGCCAGTCCGGCACAAAGGTTATCCTTCACTTCAGATAACGAATACCCCAGGGCATTGACCATCCCGACGGCGGAAAAATAGACCATCGCCGCTAGCCCTCCACATTTTGGATAGTAATACGATAGTGAAACACAAACTGCTCGATAGCTATTGGCTTACGGATACCGCCTGACATTTGGTAGCTAATCTCTGTCACTACCTGCCCCTTATCATCGTATAGCCTGCGTTTATCTCCCTCATCCACCAGCCGCCAATTTGCAGGTAATAACGCAAGCCACGATGCAACGGGCCAATAGCTCAACATAATATCGGCAAGAACCTGATTAGCAGGGGGTAATCCAACAATTTTTATTGTTTGTTCTAAATGAATCCCCTGCTTGTCATAGGCAACTTTAAATAAGCGGATACCCAGAGGGGACAGCCCAACCAAGGTTAAGCGCTGCCCATCTGCGTGGAGGAGCACTAATAATGACTGCTGTTTTCCCTGTGCTGTTGCAGTCAATAGCTGCTGCTGATCAATGGGCTCAGCTATCATCGGTTGTGGCAAATCTACCCTCACTCCCGGTTTAAGCCAGGCTTTAGGCTGTGTTTGGTCCGGTGAGCTTACACACCCCACAATCAACAACGCTAAAACGACTAATATCCCACTCCGTTTATCGATCACGGACGCTCTCCTTTTGGCTTGGGTAGCGCTAAAGGCGCTAATAAAAAGGCGGTAAATACACCACTGCTCAGCACAATGCCAAAACTACTGATGGCTTGGGTATGACTAAATACCAACATGCCAAAGGTCAATTGAGTAGTGAATACAGCCATAAAAATGGCAAACATTGATGTACTTGGCGTTCCACGAGGGTTGGTGAAGAACAAGGTATAATTGATGCCAATACCCAACACCAATATCAATGCTAATAAAGAGAAGAGATTCAATGAATGGCCTGTGACAGAAAGCACTGCCAGCCCCATTCCCAATGACAGTATCGTGGGAGTGACACAATACAAGCCACGACTGAAGCCGAATCGCCAACAATAGACCACGGCAATAACAACCACCGCAATCAATAACAGCCATGATAAATAAGCACGATAAACAGAGAATAGCGTGTTGAATTCAGTTTTCCTGTCAACCCAGGTCACTCCTTGTACTGATTTGGCCAACTGCTGTAACGCGCCAGGATTAGTGACACCACTTACAGGAAGCAGCATCGCTGTTCGCCCATCCGGTAATGAGAGCCAAAGTAATCGCCACCCTTCGCTCACCACAGAGTCAAGCCATTGAGGTGGAGTCACCCACACTGTCGAGCTCCTCTCCGCAGGCGATTCAGGCAAAGAAACACTCATACCAGCCTGTTGCAGTTTTTCGATAATTGTTGGGGTTGTTTGCTTAAGCAGTGCAATATTTTGTTGTTGTCTAAGTAGTGAAGGCAATGGCAATACCCGATAATTTTCAATCCATCCTGCTTTTTTAGCCTGTGACAGATAAGGAGAAAATTGCTCTAAGCGTTGTAATGCCTGTTCAGCATTATCACCATAAACAACAAACCATTTTTGGTCACTGTGTTGCCCGGTAAGTGCAGCAATACGCTGTTCCTGCTGTTGGAACTCAGCCGGCATTGCCTGCAATTCACTGATATCATCATTCACTTGCAATGTAGCTAACCCAATGATAGTAAAAATAATAATCAAGATAGGTAAACCCAGTCGCAGCACTCGATTACATTGCCAACTCTTTAACCACAGATGAATCAGTTTTAAGCTCGGTACCGGACGAACCGGTAAACGTTTAGCTAATATCGGATACCAGCACATCACTGTGATACAAGCAGCGGTCAGCCCTGCGGAAGCAAAAACAGCCAATTGCTGTAATCCGGGGAAAGGTGCAATGAGTAAAATCAGATAAGCTATCACAGTGGTCAATAGTGCCATTGACAGTGCTGGGAACAATTTCGTCAAACTCGCAAGCGGTGTCGTCTGACCGCCATGCGCCATACGGTCAGTCAAATAGTAAAGGGTATAATCCGCTGAAATACCGATGATACTGGCACTCAATACCAGAGTCATAACATGGACTTCGCCAAAGATAAGTAATGTGGCAACCGCTCCTGCTAATGCACCGATGGTTATCGAGAGAAGGCATAAGCCTAGTGGCAATAATGATTTAAACATGAGAAGGATCAGCAGGAATACTCCGGCGACCGATATCAAACCAATGGTCGAAATATCACTTTCGGCCTGCTGACTGGCGTAATTACTGTAAAAAATAGTGCCTCGTTCCAACACTTCAGTGCCAGGCCAACGTTGCTGAAGTTGTTGCTTTAACTCAGCCAATGAATCAACAGTGCTGCGCGCGCTGGCCATATCATAAGATGAAGCGCGTAATTCTCCGTGAATCAAATACCATTGGCGGCCATGACTATCTTTAGCCACTAGCCAGCCCTTATTTAAGCTTAATGTGCCGCTATTTTGTTGTTGTGCAAGCTGTGAACCACGGACCAGCAGCAAGGGGTCATGCTTTAATTCTTTACCACTCACCCCGGCAAATGCCGAATAAGTTTGCCCAAGTATCCATTGCGCTTGAGCATCGCCGCCATGGCTTAAACGCAGGCGGGTCGCATCATCCAGCAATACATTACGGTGCTGAAAGAAAAAAACACCCCATTCCTGTTGCCGCTGAGCAGTCATTTCACCACTGACTTGATGTAGCGCTGGCATTTTTTGTAACTGCTTTAACCACCAGTTCACCGGGGCTAGTGTGTCATTCTCAGGGCTGACCAACCATACTAATTGGCGGTCAAGGCGTTGGTTAAACCCCTCAGTCAGCTCAGCTGGAACACCTGCCAGCTCTTGTTTCGGCAACAACGCCAGAACACTGCTATTAATCTGACTACGGGGGATTAACCAGAGCAATGTTGCCAGCAATAGCAGGCAGACAAGTAACCAGCCGATAGCCAGTTTTCGATGGCAATCAGTGCGCAAAAAGCTGCTGTTCGGCATGGCTCAGTGTCTTAGGCTCAGTTAATTGGTTGAAAAAACGGATATGAGTTCCATCTCCCTGCATATCTTCTATATCAATCGTTTCCAGAAAATATTGACCATGCAAAGTGATGGATTTAAATAACTTATCCAATGGTGTCGTTTTCGGAGTCAGTACTAATACCCAACGATCTTGGCCACTATCGGTAAAGGTTAACGTGAAGTTTTGCTCCAGAACTGATGTATCAGCATGGAACAATGCAGTTAATAAGTGATTAAACTGGAACATTTGAGGATTACTGTCCGCAGTAATCACTTGTGAAGGCTGGCCGTCCATGGTTTGCACCATCCGCTTGTCATCTAACAATAGCGTCAGAACAAAAGGTTTCTGCTGTGACCACCAAAGCCCTTTCTCACGAGAGATAAGTAGGCTACCACTTGATTTTAAAGGTTTATCCATACCACTTATGCTGCGTTGCTGTTCAAATTCGGCACGCAGTACCGGTTGTTCCCCAAACCGCTGTTGCAGTGATGTCAGTGTCACTGCATGGGTAGTGAGACTTAAGCAAAGTAGTATGGTTGCCAGAATAGATTTCATAGAGTGATACCCATTTTCTCTAACAGCACCGCTGGCGAAACAAAATTCATTTCTTTTGTCGACGCCTTAACCGCGACCTGAATGGTATATCCCGTTGTCATGCGCTTGCCGCTGGCGGCATCATAAATCTGGTAACCAATACGTAAGCGATTTTCATATTCTTCGATGGAAGCACAGATATGAATGCGCTGCTCAAATTCCAGCGGAGCAATGTATTTCACTCGCGTGTCTACTATCGGCCACACGTAGCCTGAAGCCTGCATCTCTCGATAGCCATAATCGATTTGATTCAATAATGCCTCTCGGGCAATTTCAAAATAACGGAAATAATTGCCGTGCCAGACTACCCCCATAGGATCGATATCATGGAAAGGGATGTTATGGACTATCCGGGTAGCAAAACGCGGGTCATCGGGTAAATTCATTTCACAAATTTCCTTGGTTTGGCTTCCCATCATTTAGATGCCAGAAGTCATAAAAATTAAACCAATCGAGTGGGGCTAATAGTGAGTAATGCTCCAAACGGGCAGCGTAGCTATCCACGGCGTTTTGCAAAGCAGATTGCCGGGTAGCTCGCGGTAATATCAGCGGATCAGCGAAAGGCTCAAAATAAACATGTAATCTTGCCGAACGCTCCGAGCCAATAACACCCGACGCCACCATCGATTTCGCTTGTCTGGACAGTTTTAAACCAAACATTAGAAATACAGGGCAACGCAGTGCAGCAGCCAAAGCAAAAGGCCCAATAGGGAAGGGAGCGGGATATCCTAAAAACGAGCTCCAAATGACCCTTGGTTGGTTGTCTCGCTGATAAGGACTAACAGAGGTACGATCCCCGACAATAGCCACCCATTCCCCTTCATCCAGCTTTTGACGCAATAAAATGGCTGTATCCGGCCCAATCGATGTAACCTGAATAAGGTTAATCAGGGCATGTGGATTAATTTCCTTCATCACCTGATTAAAACGAGCCGCATGGTGAGTGAAAACCAATGCATTGACCTTTACGCCAACAGATAACTCAGCCAAAGCACGACAAGACTCTATATCCCCTAAATGGGATGCCAAAATGAGTGATCCTTGACGAGTGGCTATTTGCGCCTCACAGCGCTCACGCCCTACCAAGACCACATCTTTGCCAACCACTAAATCCCCTTGCCAACTAGCCAATTTATCAAGCATGGATTCACCAAATCGCATGAAATGCCGAAAGCTATTTAAAGATCTCGGTAAGGGGTGATTTTGCTGTTTGGCGTAACTCACTAGCCGCTGTAAATAAAGAATTGAAGCTTTGCGTTGACGATGACCAGTGAGCCAAAAATAGCTGATAACGGGGTATAGCATCAGATTGAAAGCCGTACGTCCCAGAATCTTGTAACTGCGTAGCATCAACCGCATGCCCCATAAGCCACTGCGTTCTTTAGTTTGAGACCAATGGTTTTCGGGCTTTTGCAGATGACGCTTAAGTAAGGTAGGTATGCGTGGCAACATGCCAAAGAATAAACGAGTATGCATCCAGGAAATACGCAGATTGTCACGTAGCGCATCAAAATGCGAAATACCATTTTCAGGATAAGTAACCTTTGTTGGCAAGAAGCGGCTTTCTGTACCCTGCCAATATAATTTGACCATTACTTCGGTATCAAAATCCATCCGAACACCCAATGAATACTGGGCAGCTACAGCCAATGTTTCAGCGACTGGATAGACACGAAAACCGCACATACTGTCTTTTAGCGACAGAGATAATGTCTCAATCCATACCCAGAAGTGAGTGATATAGCGGCCATAAAGTCGCGCTTTCGGTACTGATTTATCGTAAATCGGTCGCCCTGAAATGAGGCAATGAGGATGTTTTTCCGCTTCAACTAACATGATCGGAATATCCGACAAATGATGCTGGCCATCAGCATCGACTTGTAAGCCGTGGCTATAGCCATATTTTTGTGCCACGGCCAATCCATTCAGTACCGCATTCCCCTTCCCCCTATTTTCAGAGTGTGTTACCAGTACAACCCAAGGATATTCCGCCGCCAAACGCTCCAGCTCGTTTGCAGTATCAGCATCACTACCATCATCGATTATCAGGCAAGGGAGTTGATATATAGCCAACTGCGATAATACTCCCGCCATGGTTCCACCATGATTGAAACAAGGTATCACCAGGCACGGTGCAAAAGGGGTTACTGACATAGGGAAATCTTTCCGCTGCTAGCCGTTATTTCCCCATGGATAAGGTATTTGAATATCAGCTTATGTTCCGTTCGCGCCCAATTAAGCACTAAGATCACTTGATCCTCCGGCATCAGTGGTCGCTGAAATTTTACGACATCAATACTCTTCACCGCCGGTAACTCGCCTAGTAACTGATTTGCGTAGTGCATAACCCAATTAATTTGTGCCACACCAGGCAGTATCGGACAATCGGGAAAATGGCCACTAAACCAGTGTAATTCAGCAGGCAATACAAGACTGATATTTGCGCAGTGATTGCCTGTTATTGTGTGAGTGATAACAATAGGGAACATCATAAAAACAGCTCCTGTAGCAGCGCATAATCTCGCTTTCCTTGCAAATTAACAGGCATAACATCAATCACACGCAAACGACGGGGAAGAGAGACAGGTTCAAGCCAATTCCGTAAGCTGCTTCGCAAGTTTTGAGTAAAAGAACCCACTGTTGCAGTTGAAAGTTGCTCCTTGCCATAGTCCGTCAATACCACAACAGCAGCAATACTCACTCTTTCGTTTTGGGTTAAAACCAATACCGTTGCTTCAGCAATATCAGGAAGTGATGTTAGACGCTGTTCTATCTCCGTCAGCGAAACACGCTTCTCTTCTATTTTTACGATTCGATCTTGACGCCCAGCCAGGTAAAAACTTTGCCCATTATCTGATAGCTCAATAATATCGCTCATCAGCATCCCTGTTGATTCAGGTATCAAGGCAGAGTAAACAGTAAAAGTATTATCATTATTAATGGCTAGTGTTACCCCTGAGAAAAACTGCCACGGTTGCAGTTGCTCTAACTGTTGACGATAAGCAATCAGACCAGTTTCCGTCGCACCATAAATCTCTGTCGGCAGCACACCCAAGATTTTCAGAGTAGCTTGGGCATCATGAAAATTGAGCGGCCCGCCAGCAGAAAAGATCTGCTGACATCGTATCGGGGGTAATTTCGTATCTATGCGCTTTAAAAACGCGGGGCTACTAATAAATATTGGTGAAAATAATTCAGGTAATTGTTGTAGTTGTTCATGGTAACCAATCAACTCAGCCTGAAAAGGTATGCCTAGCGAAAGTGGTAAAAAGAGTCGAAAAGTCAGCCCGTACAAATGTTGATGAGAAACCGAAGCGATAATTAATGGGTTGCTCATTTTGTCCAAGTACTGCCCCCATTTTTCAGCCAACCAATGGCTTTCAATATCCAAACTAGCAACAGACTTGACCACGGCCTTAGGTGCACCAGTAGACCCTGAGGTGAAAAGAATTAGAGATGCATCGGAAGGCCAATCAGGAAGTGGATGACAAATAGTATCTACAGGGGCATGGTCTGCCACCATTACAGTCGGGCAATTAAGATTCAGCAACTGGTCAGTCAACATGCCATCAAACTGATGCAATTGTTCCTTAAGCACGGCCTCGCGCGCATGGCCGAAAATAATGGGTGTTTTTTTACAATATAACGTGGCAAGTAATGCAACAGTAAACCAATAGCTATTTTCAAAACACAGCGCCCAACGGCTTGTAGAGAAAATGGCCATTCTCTCCACAAGATAAGTAACATCACACCTTAGTTGGCGCAAAGTTACCTTTTTCACACCACATAGAGTGATAATCAGGGCATCATCTCGAGAATGATCCAACCAATTAGCCATAGGCAAATTCACTGCTGTTGAACCCTTTTCCTGATTATCCATTCCATACCCATCAAAGAACCAATAAATAAATAGCTCAAGCCACCGTTATATAAGGCCCATAAATGCATATCGCCGTACAAACAAGTTGCCAAAGCAATCGTGCCATTTACTGCAAAAAACACGCACCATATCTGAGTCACTTTTCGGGTATAAACCACACCTTGTGGTGACAATTCAGGTTCAGTCAATCTTGCCAATCTTTCAATTATGGGAGGGGGGCGAAACAAAGAGCAGGCAAAGAGCGTCAGTAAAAAGATATTGACTACTACAGGATAAAACAGCAACCACTGGGCTTTCCCTAACCCCCAACTTGCCAAAGATAGGACAATACCAGCCAGTGCAAGCACTTTACCTAGCCAGAGTTGTTGTTTAATTTTGCTGCGTACAACAAGGAGGCGCAATATAAACATCAATAGCAGTATCGGGGCTAATACATGTAATCCCCAGCGTTCCAAGCCAAACCAGACCGCCAGTGGGTAGGCTATAAATGCGATAACCGTAAAGACTTTAAGTAAAACAGTCAGGTGACCAATAAATAAATTACTCTGATTATCTGTCACCTGATTTCACCACTTATGGCTTGGCATTCAATAAATTATCGACTGCATCAACAATATCTTGAACAGTTCGAACTGATTTGAACATTTCCGGCATTATCTTTTTACCAGTAGCTTTCTGTAAATGCACAACCAGATCAACTGCGTCAATACTGTCCAACTCTAATTCTTCATATAACTTTGATTCTGGCTTGATATCAGACTCATTAATATCAAAAAGCCTCACCAGGAGCGATGTAACCTGCTGATATATTTCTTCTTTTTCCATTATTATAATACTCTGTCAGTTACGCTGTTCAGAAATAAATTTCGCAAGCGTTTTTACCGAATAAAAGTGCTGGCGCATATCTTCACTCTCCGCAGAGAGCACGACGTTATATTTATTTTTGAGTGCTAATCCAAGTTCCAGAGCATCAATCGAATCTAAACCTAAACCATCACCAAATAATGCAGCCTGTGAATCAATATCATCCACCGACATCCCTTCCAGATTTAGGGCATCAATAATTAGTAATTTGATCTCACTACTCAATAATTCCATTAACTCTTTCTCTTAGATTCAGGCATTAATGCACAGGTTAGATGCTTCGTCAGTCGCCTTGCAGCAAGCGCTAGTGATAAATCACTATCATGGATAAATTCATTACTATTGATTTTATTTTGAACAATAATATTAAATTGAGGCTTTACCGGCGGGATATTATACCATTTAAGTTCTTTCGTCAGCATCGGAGGATTACAATCAATATAAACAATTCGGATATCACACCCGCTATGCAATGCAATATTCGCAGCTCCTCGTTGTAAACTCAGTTCGCAACCAGCAGTTGTTCTTGTCCCTTCAGGGAATATAAGGATGCTTCCTCCCCTGGCTAATCGAGCTTTACAGTGTATTAATAACCTATCTGACTCAGTATTAACCAAATAACCAGCAGACTTGATAACACCTGCAACAAATATATTATTTAACAATGCTTCCTTGACAATACAATCACATCTTGGCATATGTGCGGCCAGCAACACATAATCTAATAAGCTAGGGTGATTAGCCACAATCAAACAACCGGTGTCCTCTGAGAACAGCTTATTATTTTCTATTTGATAATCGAAAACACCGAGAAATCTGGCTATACGTAGAAATAGCTGAAAACTATAACGAATACTTTGCTGAGTGATCTGACTTCTGGTTGCTTCTGAGCGAATAATTAGGCGTAAAGAGGAAAACCATAAAAGGGATAATAACAGCCCTCCTAAGCCAAAAAGCATGAAGCAAAAAGCTGTTGCAACAACTCGCCATGAACGATTTAGCAAAGAAGAATGCTGGGGTGTAGTTTGAACTGCAAGAGAACTATCCATCACTGGCTCCATTGCCAATCATTTTGCTGACCTTGTATTACGAAATAAGACTTTTTATTCAACCAATTACGCAAAAAATTGAGCCCCTGCGGTAATTCAGAATTAATACTATAAGTGCTAGAAATACCTTCACACTGCAAATCATCACCAGTAGTTAACAATAATGCTAATGCATAGGGCAACCCTATCGGAGACGTCTGAGAATGATAAAAGTCAGGCATAATTCCATCGAAATCGACTAATAGCACCCGCTCAGCGCCACAAGCGAGCATCCCCATAGCTTCGAGGATACCTTGTTGAAAACTGTCTATTCCTGCTGCAAGTGACGTTACAGGCAATGTATCGCTTGCAGTGATAGTTAACCATCCAGATGCCGTATTGTGAACTGACATGGCAAAATCGGTTGGAGAAATGCTCTGCTGCTGCTGGAGGCATTGTAGTATCTTGTAAGTACGTTCCAATTCTCCATGGCGGCTGGTAAATATTGCCATATCTGCAGTTTCTGCCCCTAACAATGAAAGCCCTGCTTCAACCGCTAGTCGGCTACCTGTGCTCATCCTTCTGGCGGACATCATAGGTATATGCGTTGACTTAGGTAAATCCCCTTGCCAGGCGGTGTGATTTGCACAATTCTTCGCCCAGTCAAGCCACTGCTCACGAACTCCCATACCTGGAGCTAAAGCACACCAATTCAGTATATTCAGCGAATGAGCCACGATCCCCGGACTTCCCAAGTAACAAGCAGTAAAGCGAGACAATTTATTCTATTTCCAGGTAAAAAGCATTTAAAAATTTGATTATTCTCTTTTTGTTTAAGAATTACTTATATTCATACTTTGAATGTGATTAAAATTCTAAAAGAAAATATTTTATATATCGGCATGTTTCTAATAATCTTTAGATGAATTCCAAATTTATTTATATTTACGTGATGAAAAGCAATAAATATGAACAACAACATCCAGATTACATTTATGTAAAATAAAAGCAATATAAGAATATTTGTGTATTTGAATGAGTCAGAGTATTTTATCCTTGCTATACAGCATGCTGCGTTATTCCTCTCATGGACTAACATGAAAATTATTAATTAATTGGATCATCATGAAATTATTAAAAATGATTTTAATCGGGTTTGTATCTCTCGCATTTATCACTGGATGCTCTAGTACCACGCCAATACAAAACGTGAGCCAAACAGTAATTGGCAATCATACTACTGCCGAAGTACAAAAAGCGATAATGGCCGGCGGGATAAAACGAGGCTGGATAATGACTCCTGCCTCTGACGGTGTGATTAACGGAAAACTAATAAATCGCGACCATACAGTTGAAATTCAGATCAATTACAGTGCTAATAATTATCAAGTCAAATATATTGGCAGTACTAATATGGATGCAAAAAATGGGAAGATACATTCAAAATACAATCGCTGGATAGCTAATTTGAACAAAGACATTCAGATCCAGCTCAGTCAGCCATCAATGTAACATCATAAATAACAATAAGTTATTATAAAAACTCACCATTCAAAGAGAATCATGCTGGGTGGTGAGCTATTACTTGGATTACGAGGACGTAAGCTTGCGCTACGGATATGACAAGGATCAAATCAGTGCTTTGGCGGCAATAACTGAAGCTCAAAAAATAGCTTTTGCACCGATGCTATTTCAAGCTGCACTTAACCTGAGGGAATCAGGGATTCTAGCCGCATTAGATAACTCAGGTAAGAACGGAATAACCTTGGATGAGATTGAAGTTCATTGCTCGCTAAGTAGATACGCCATCAGTATCTTATTGGATATGGGGCTGAGTGGTCACATTCTCTACCAGCAGGGAAAACATTTTTATCTGGGTAAGATTGGCCATTACTTGTTACATGATCAAATGACCCGCGTAAATATGGATTTCACTCGAGACGTTTGTTACCAAGGATTATTCAATTTAAAAGAATCCCTGGAAACAGGCAAACCAGCGGGATTATCTGTGTTTGGTGAATGGCCGACAATTTATCCAGCACTGAGTGAATTGCCCAATGCAGCCCGCGAGAGTTGGTTCGCCTTTGATCACTTCTATTCAGATAATGCCTTTCAACTTGCTCTAAAAACAATTTTTGATCTTGAGCCTAAACATATATATGACATCGGTGCTAATACCGGAAAGTGGGCTATACAATGTGCAGCCCATGATCCTGATGTAAAAATAACACTATTGGACTTGCCACAACAGATAGCTTTAGCCAATGAGAATGTCAAAAGCAAAGGTTATAGCGATCGTATTAGTTCGTATCCCGTAGATCTGTTACTGGCAGATAAATTACCTGGGGAAGCAGATGTTTGGTGGATGAGCCAATTTCTAGACTGTTTCAGCGAAGAAAGAATTGTACATATTCTAAAGCTTATTCACCATGCGATGAAACCAGATAGCTATGTATGCATTATGGAGATATTCTGGGATAGGCAACAATTCGAAGCCGGCGCATTTAGCTTAAATGCATCATCTCTTTATTTTACATGTATGGCTAACGGCAATAGCCGTTTTTATCACTCAGATACATTTTACCAGTGCTTATCTGCTGCAGGGTTCTATGTTGAGGAAGATATTGATGGTCTTGGTATTGGTCATACGTTATTAGTCTGCCGTAAAGAATCAGCCTAGTACGAAGCCCTCAGATTGGGGGCTTATACACCCCCCCCATTCCTATCCCCTGCTTTAATCACACTTAGCCACCAAGGCTTTTCATTCGCTATGGGTTGTGGACTGTGGTCTGTTAAATTACGAACATAATTAACTAAGAGATATCTGCCTACGAGTAGGAGTATTACCGTATGACTCGATTAAGAGATAGGTTATTGGGGGATAGATTTAGTCGACTAAAAATAGATAGAAGTTAAAATGCAAAAAACCCCTGAATCATCGATTCAGGGGTTTTGCAATAAGTGGCGGAACGGACGGGGCTCGAACCCGCGACCCCCTGCGTGACAGGCAGGTATTCTAACCAACTGAACTAC